>JASFQX010000113.1:0-5928 GCA_050115215.1 Chloroflexota bacterium | reverse complement strand
AGCATCAGGACCCGGCAGTCGATGGCCGCGAACGACGACGGTTCCACGCCGCCGCGCTGCAAGCGCATGGCGTCGGCCCAGGTCTCGGCGAAGCCGTCTGCGTCGACCTCGCCCATCTCGTCCGGCTCGTCGGACGCGATGGGGTCGTAGGCCTGGGCTTGGGCGGCGATCCGGCCCAGCTCCTCGAACAATCGATCGCGTGCCGCTCGTCGGTCCTCCCGCGCCAGCTCCCGCCTGAGCGCAGCCATCCGCGCTCGCCCATCGGCTCCCAGCCGGCGCGCCATGGTCTGCTCGTAGGCCTGCCGGCTGGCCTCGTCATACGTGCCACAGCCCACGAGCACGAGCGCCGTCGCCAGCCCCGGTCGGGCGGCCGCGCAGGACAGCGCCAGCATGGCGCCCCAGGACCAGCCCACGAGCACGAGCGGCCGCGGGAGCACCGCGGCCAGGTCGGCCACGTGTCGCGCGACGGTGAGCGGCACCTCGCCCGCGCGACGTTGCCAGGGTTCCAGCACAGCTCCGAAGGCGGCCGCCTCACGCGCCAGGCCCGCCGCTGATCCAGGCGCGCCTGGCCCGCCGTGCAGGACGGCAGCGTAGGGCTCGCCGGGGCCGTGATGGTGGACCTCGATGGGCGGCCGGGCCGAGGTGTTCATGACCGATGTCCCCGTGTAGAGGGCCATCGTAGGCGGGCACGATGGGTGACTGCTCGCTGATGATGAGGCCATGACCCGCTTCGACACCAAGCTGGCCCACCTCGGGCGCTCCTCGGCCACGAGCGCGCGCACCGTCAACCCGCCGGTGGCCCGTGCCAGCACCATCCTCTTCGATTCGCTCGACCAGCTGCGCGAGGCCCGGGGCGAGACGCCCTTCGAGACGCCGCGCTACGGCATCTACGGCACGAGCACGACCTTCGAGCTGCAGACGGCCATGGCCGAGCTGTGCGGTACCGAGTCGTGCATCGCCACCGGCTCCGGCCTGACCGCCATCGCCGCCACGCTCTCGGCGCATGCGAGGCCCGGCTCACGCCTGCTGATCCAGGGCGAGGTCTACGAACCGGCGCGCGTCTTCGCCGAGCGGGAGCTGGCCGAGACCTGCGAGGTGCGCTTCTTCCAGACCGTGGAGGAGCTCGACGCCCTCGCCGGCGAGGACACGACGCTCGTCTTCATCGAGGTGCCGACGAGCCTGACCATGCGCATCATCGACGTGCGCCGGGTCGTCGCCATCGCTCGGCGCGTGGGAGCCCCCGTGGCCTGCGATTCGACCTGGGGCACGCCCCGCTACTTCGACGCCCACGCGCTGGGCATCGACATCTCCGTCCATGCGGGCACCAAGTACATCGCTGGCCACAGCGACGTGATGCTGGGCCTGACGACCGGGTCCTACGAGGCCCTCGCCCCGACCCGTGAGTGGTGCGTGCGCTACGGCTCCACGGCCGCGCCCGACGTGTGCTGGCTCGGCCTGCGTGGCCTGCGCACGCTCAGCGTGCGGCTGGAGCGCCACCAGTCGAGCGCCCTCAGGGTCGCCCGCTGGCTCGAGCAGCAAGAACAGGTCGTGCGCGTGCTCTACCCAGCCCTTCCTTCCGACCCGGACCACGGGCTGTGGAAGGCCCAGTTCAGCGGCGCGCCCGGTCTGCTGACCATCGAGCTGCGGCCATGCGAGGAGGCCGCCTATGAACGGTTCATCGAGTCACTGAAGCTCTTCGGGCTGGGCGCCAGCTGGGGCGGGTTCGAGAGCCTGGTGCTGCCGGCCATCCCACATGCACGACGCGACCTCGAGCGCCAGCCGGACGAGGGGCGGCTGGTACGATTGCACGTAGGACTGGAGGATCCGGACGACCTCATCGGCGACCTGGCCGGCGCCCTGGAGGGTCTATGAACCAGCGCGATCCGGAGTACGACCGCTTCGGCCCGTGGGTCATCGAGATCAGTGACGAGGACCCGCCGCCGCCGCTGTTCGTGCCCCACCTCACGCGGGCCGAGGCCCCGTTGCTCAGCCTCAAGATCCCGCGCAAGATCTCCCGCCGCGAGGCGCATCCAGGCATGGACCTGTACGACTACATGGTCAGCCTCTACGAGGACGACATGGTCGTGCTCAAGCGCATCGAGCGGCAGGTTCAGGCACGCACGATCAGCTACCGCGACGTCCAGTACCTCTCGGTGCGAGATGAGCTGCTGCGCGGCACGGTTCACCTGGGCGTGCCCGACGGGCATGATGACTTGCCCTACAACACCGTCTCCGGCGACATCATGCAGCGCCTCGTGGGCATCATCCGCGAGCGCTACCAGCCAGCGCCGGGCTCGGTGCCGATCGGCGTCGAAGCGGTGGCCGCGACCGAGCTGAGCATCTACTTCGAGCGGCTGCTGCGCGAGGCGCAGGGCGGCGACCCAGCGATGCGGCCGGTGGCCACGCAGCCGGACACGGCTCTGGGAGCACTCGAGGAGAGCGTGCCGCGTCGCCTCTTCTTCGGGCTCGTAGCCAAGCGGCTGCTGGAGTCGGCCCATCTCTCGGACGGCAGGGAGCTCAGGATCATCGATCGCGGGCAGCCGTATGCCTACCGCTGGCAGTCGGTCTACGGGCGGGCTGAGACCTGGCTGCCCCTGGCCAACATCACCGCCGTCGACTGGGACTGGGGTCCCGACGAGGCCGAGGCCGCGCCGGTCACCGTCACCGTCAGCACCAGGGCCGGGGACCTCCGCTGGGTCTTCACCCCCAACAATCCGACCATCGGCCACTACCGCCGCTTCCTGACCGCGGTCGGTGAGGTCAATCGTCGCGGATGAGGCGCTTGCCGAAGTCGACCAGCGGCTGTCGCTGGTAGCCGATCGCCTGGTAGAAGGCGCAGGCGGCCTCGTTGTCCTCGGCCGCGTCCATCAGGGCTCGGCCGAACCCGGATCCCCGCCGCGAGGGATGGACCGCGAGGTAGTTGATCCAGCCGCGGTGCCCGTCGTAGCCGGCCATGACCGTGCCGATCACGCTCCCCGCTTCCTCACCCACGAGCAAGAGCGCAGGGCTGTCAGCCAGCTTGCGCTCGATGTCAGCGTAGGGGTCGTTCCACGGCCGCGTCAGCTCGCAGGTCACCCACAGCGAGACGACCGCCTCCTCGTCGCCAGGCCGGAACTCACGGATGCGCACAGCCGTCCTAGGAAGCGAGGTTGGGCGCGAGCCACCGTTCAGCCTCGGCCACGGACCAGCCCTTGCGGGCAGCGTAGTCCTCGAGCTGGTCGCGTTCGATCCTGCCCACGCCGAAGTAGCGCGCCTGCGGGTGCCAGAAGTAGAGCCCGCTGACCGAGGCCGCCGGCAGCATGGCCATCGTCTCGGTCAGCGTGATGCCGACCCGGTCCTCGGCCTCGAGCAGCCGGAAGAGCGTGCGCTTCTCGGTATGGTCGGGGCAGGCGGGATAGCCCGGCGCCGGCCGGATACCCTGGTACTCCTCCGCGATGAGGGCCTCGTTGTCCAGCGTCTCGTCGGTGGCATAGCCCCACAGCTCCCGCCGTACGCGCTCGTGCAGCCGCTCCGCGAAGGCCTCGGCCAGCCGATCGGCGAGGGCGGTCAGGAGGATGGCCGAGTAATCGTCGTGGGCAGCCTCGAAGCGGGCCTTCGATTCGGCCAGGCCGTGCCCGGCGGTGACGGCGAAGGCACCGAGGTAGTCGGCCACGCCGCGATCGATCGGGGCCACGAAGTCGGCCAGGGCCAGGTCGGCGCGCCCGTCACGGCGGGCCACCTGCTGGCGCAGCGTATGGAGGCGAGCCAGCTCGGTCCTGCGCGACTCGTCCGCAAAGACCACGATGTCGTCGTCCTCGCTCGCGCCTGCCGGCCAGAAGCCGACCGCGGCGTCCGCTCGGAGCAGGCCCTCGTCGTCGATCCGTGCCAGCATCACCTGGGCATCAGCGAAGAGCTCGCGCGCGGCTGGACCCACAGCGGGGTCATCGAGGATCGCGGGGTAGCGGCCAGCCAGCTCCCAGGTGGCGAAGAACGGCGTCCAGTCGATGCGCTCGACCAGCTCGCCCAGCGGATAGTGGGTGTAGCTGCGTATGCCCGTGAACGAGGGTCGTGGCGGCGGGAGGGCGGACCAGTCGAGCTCGAGGCGAGCGGCTCGGGCCTCGGCCAGCGAGATACGCCGGTCGGGCCTGGAGCGCCCCTCGTACTCCGCGCGCAACTGCGCGTACTCGGCCCGCGTCCGTGCGACGAAGGTGTCCCGCGCGGCCGGGTCGACGAGGGCCCCGGCCACGCCCACGGCGCGGGAGGCATCCCCGACGTGGACCACCGGCCCGGAGTAGGCCGGCTCGAGCTTGACCGCGGTGTGCGCCCTGGAGGTCGTGGCACCGCCGATGAGCAGCGGCGTGGTCATGCCCTCGCGCTCCATCTCGCTCGCGACCACCCGCATCTCCTCGAGCGAAGGCGTGATCAGCCCCGAGAGGCCGATGAGGTCTGCCTGCCGCTCGCGGGCGGTCTCGAGGATCGCCGTCCAGGGCACCATCACGCCGAGATCGATGACCTCGTAGTCGTTGCAGCCGAGCACGACGCCGACGATGTTCTTGCCGATGTCGTGGACGTCGCCCTTGACCGTGGCCATGACGATCGTGCCCGCCGAACGGGGGCCGCCCCCGTCCCCTCCGGACTCGGCCCGCTCGGCCTCGATGTAGGGCACCAGGTGGGCCACGGCCTGCTTCATCACGCGCGCCGACTTGACGACCTGCGGCAGGAACATGCGCCCCGCGCCGAAGCGGTCCCCGACCTCGTCCATGCCCGCCATCAGCGGGCCCTCGATGACGTCGAGCGGCCGGTCCGTGGCCAGCCGGGCCTCCTCGGTGTCGGCCACGATCCAGTCGCTGATGCCCTCGACCAGCGCGTGGGTCAGCCGCTCGTTCACCGGCAGCTGGCGCCAGGAGCGGTCCTGCTCGGTGCCCGCAGCGGCGCTCTTGGCCTCGTCTGCGATCTCCAGCAGCCGGTCGGTGGCGTCGGGCCGACGGTTGAGCACGAGATCCTCCACGCGCTCCCGCAGCTCGGGATCGAGGTCGTCGATGACGGGCAGGGCGCCGGCGTTGACGATGGCCATGTCCAGACCGGCGCCGATGGCGTGGTAGAGGAAGACCGCGTGGATCGCCTCGCGCACCGGGTTGTTGCCGCGGAACGAGAAGGAGAGGTTGGAGACACCACCGCTGGTGAGCACGCCGGGCAGCTCGGCCTTGATGCGGCGCACCGTTTCGATGAAGGCCACTGCGTAGTCGTCGTGCTCGGGCAGCCCGGTGCCGATGGCGAAGATGTTGGGGTCGAGGATGATGTCCTCGCGCGCGAACCCGACCTCCTCGGTCAGCAGGCGCACCGCCCGATGACCGATCTCGAGGCGACGCTCCACGGTCTCGGCCTGGCCTTGCTCGTCGAAGGCCATGACCACCACGGCCGCGCCGTACCGATGCGCCAGGCGAGCCTGGTGCAGGAACTCCTGCTCACCTTCCTTCAGCGAGACCGAGTTGACGATGGGCCGGCCCTGGGCGGAGCCGAGCCCGGCTTCGATGACCGACCACCTGGACGAGTCGATCATGAAGGGCACGCGCGCGATATCGGGCTCGGCTGAGAGCAGGCGCACGAAGCGGGTCATGGCCGCCTCGGAGTCCAGCATGCCCTCGTCCATGTTGATGTCCACGACCTGGGCGCCGTTCTCCACCTGCCCGCGGGCGATCTCGACGGCCGTGTCGTAGTCACCCTCGGCGATGAGCCGCGCGAACCGGCGCGAACCGGTCACGTTGGTGCGCTCACCGATGTTGACGAAGAGCGAGTCGGCATCGATGTCGAGCGCGTCCAGCCCGGCCAGCCGCGTGCGCCGCTCGACCGCGGGCACGACGCGCGGGGCCACGCCGGCCACCGCGGCCTTGATGGCCCGTACGTGGTCCGGGCCGGTGCCGCAGCAGCCGCCCACGATGTTGACGGTAC
>JASFQX010000112.1:0-5957 GCA_050115215.1 Chloroflexota bacterium | reverse complement strand
GCCCGCGCCCACGCCGACACCGACACCCGAGCCCACGCCCGCGCCCACGCCGACACCGACACCCGAGCCCACGCCCGAGCCTTCGATGCCGCAATAGGTCCCAGCCGGGCTCGTCGAGCGTGTGCGACCTGGCCGCGTAGAAGCAGCCGGTCTGTGGTCAAGCGTCCGAGACGAGGTCAGGCGCTCCTCCGTGTGAGGAGTCGTCTCACGCTAGACTGCCGGGAATCGTTTCGACACCACAAGACCGGACGCCACGATGAGATTCAACGGAGGCAAGGGGCGCGACCGCCTGTTCCGCGAGGAAGCAGCGGCCAGGGCGGCGCGCGTCTCCGATGCCGGCTATGAGCTTCAGCTCGACCTGACCGTCGGCCGCCTGCGCTATGCCGGCCGGGCCACCGTTGCCTTCGCGCTCCGCACCACAGACGAGCCGCTGTTCATGGAGTTCACCGGCACGGTGCGCTCGTTGCGGATCAATGGCCTCGACGTGGAGCCTGACCATCGCGACCACAGGCTGTGGTTCACGCCCGGCCAGCTGCGTGCGCACAACGAGGTCGTGGTCGAGTACGAGAACGCCTACGACACCAGCGGTGACGGGCTCCACCACTTCCTCGACCCGGAGGACGGGCGCCCGTACGTCTACAGCAATCTCGAGCCGTACTCGGCGCACCGAGTCTTCCCCTGCTTCGATCAGCCGGATATCAAGGGCACGTATCGCCTGCGAGTCGTCACGCCGATCGAGTGGCGCGTGATCACGTCGGACGCGCCGGTGGCGGTGGTGCCGCTTGCCGGCGGCCGCTGGGCGCATGAGTTTCCCGCTTCCCAGCGCTTCGCGCCCTACCTCTTCGCGCTCGTCGCGGGGCCCTATGTGCGCATGACGTCCGAGCATCGTCGCCTGCCCCTCGGCCTCTACGGCCGCTCGTCGATGCAGGCCGAGCTCGAGCGCAGCGCGAAGGAGATCTTCGAGCTCACGGCCCAAGGCCTGGACTACTACGCCGATCTCTTCGGACGGCCCTATCCCTTCCGCAAGTACGACCAGCTGTTCGTGCCCGAGTTCAACGCGGGTGCCATGGAGAACGTGGGCGCCGTCACCTTCCACGACAGCTTCCTCTTCCGCGACCCGCCCACGTACGGGCAGCGGCTGCTGCGGGGCGAGGTCATCCTGCACGAGCTGGCCCACATGTGGTTCGGTGACCTGGTGACCATGCGCTGGTGGGACGATCTCTGGCTCAACGAGACCTTTGCCACCTACCTGTCGTATCGCTGTCTCGCCCATGCCACGCGCTTCTCCGATGCCTGGCAGGTCTTCAACGGCCAGCTGCGTCCGGCCGCCTATCGACAGGACCAGCTGGCGACAACGCACCCGGTGGCGACCCGCGTCGAGCACACCGACCAGGCCGTAGGCAACTTCGACGCCATCACCTACGAGAAGGGTGCCGCGGTCATCAAGCAGCTGGTGGCCGCCCTTGGCGACGAGGCCTTCCGGGCCGGCCTGCGGGCATATGTCAGCGCGCATGCCTGGGGCAACGCCGAACTCGCCGACTTCCTCGGCGCGTTGGGAGCGGCGGCTGGCCGATCGCTCGATGAATGGGCAGAGGCCTGGCTACAGACGCCCTCGCTCAACACCGTCGGCGCACGCTGGGCCAGTGACGATGGGCGGATCACCTCGTTCGAGCTGCGCCAGACGGCGCCCGAGGCGCATGCCACCCTGCGCCCGCATGCGACGCAGGTCGGCCTTGTGAGCGAGGCCCCCGACGGCGAGCTGGTGATCGCTGCTATCGCCGTCGACCTCGACGGTGAGCGGGCCGCGGTGCCTGAGGCCCTCGGTCGTCCGACACCACTGTTCGTCTACCCCAATCACGGCGACTACGATTACGCGCTCGCGGAGCTGGACCACGAATCACTCCGCTTTGCCCTCCAGCGCCTGCCAGCGCTGCCCGATCCGCTGCTCCGCCAGCAGGTCTGGTCGACACTGTGGGAGATGGTGCGGGCCCAGCGCCTGCGCTCGACCGAGTACCTCGAGGCGGTCCGGCGGTTCGCGCCCGGAGAACGCGACCGGTCGCTGGTCGAATCCATCGTCGATCGTGCCTGGGCGGCGCAGCGGCGCTATCTGCCCGAGGACCGGCGCGCAGCGATCTCGAGGATGCTGGTCGACGCGGCCGTGGCGGCCATGGGCGAGATCGAGGATGCCGACCTGCGCCTCACGTGGGCGCGCGCCGCGGCCGCTTTCGCCGCCGAGCCCGAGTCCATCGGCCGGCTGCTCGGCCTGGTCGACGGTGAGTGGCTCGTCGATGACTTTGAGCCGGACCAGCGGCTTCGCTGGTCACTGGCCGCCAAGGCCGCGGCGCACGCGATGGATGGCGCGGCCGAGCGCGTGGAGCAGGAGCTGGAGCGCGACGGCTCCGACCGCGGCCAGCGCGCCGCCATCCGGGCGCGCGTGAGCCGGCCGGATGCGCAGGCGAAGGCAGAAGCCTGGGATCGCATCAACGGACACGGCTACGGCTCGGACCACCTGACCCGAGCCGCCATCGCGGGCTTCCAGTGGCGCCATCAGCGCAGGCTGCTGCTGCCGTTCCGGGAGCCGCTCTACGCGTCCGTCGGCGAGGTCTATCGCACCCGCGACCATGCCTTCGCGGAGGCCTACCTGCGCCATCTGGTCCCGGATCTGTGGGCGGAGCGCTCGGAGCTTGAGCGGATGCGCGCGTTCGCGGCCACCCTCAGCAGCGAGCACGACCTGCTCCAGCGTCACCTGCTGGAGATCGCAGACGACCTCGAGCGCGACATCCGAGTGCGCGACTTCGCCGCCGGGTCCTCGCTCGCTGGCGGCGCAGCATAGGTTCGCCGCAGGCGCGGCCTTAGCGGGCTGACGAGCGCGATGGGCTGCGCTGGCCGGCCCGGCGGCGGCCGGCCCGGCGGTCGGGCCGATCGCCTCGTCCTCGCCGCGCCCCGGAGCGGGACGACCGGCCGGTGCCGTCGACCTCGAAGCCCCGCACCTGACGCACGGGCAGGTCCCGCTTGAGCAGGCGGTTGATGGCCTTCAGCTGTTCCTCCTCGTCGAGGGAGACGAGCGAGACGGCGAGGCCCTCCATGCCGGCCCGGCCGGTGCGCCCGATGCGGTGGACATAGTCCTCGGGGTCGTAGGGGATCTCGAAGTTGACCACCACCGGCAGGGCTTCGATGTCAAGGCCTCGCGCGGCCACGTCGGTGGCCACGAGCACCCGTACGTCGCCCGACTTGAACATCTCCAGCGCCCGCTCGCGCTCGGGCTGCGTGCGGTCGCCATGGATGGCCGTCGCCTCCACGCCACCGCGATCGAGCTGGGCAGCGAGCCGTCGGGTCATCTGCTTGGTGCGGGTGAAGACCAGCACCTGGTGCAGGTCACGCGATCGGATGAGATGGCTCAGCAGCTCCCGCTTGCGGTCGGCGTCGACGAGGTAGGCCACCTGCTCGACCGACTCGGCGGCGGTGATGGTGGGCGCGATGTCGACCGTTTCGGGCGCGTGCAGGAACGTGCTCGCAAGCGAACGCACCTCGGCGTCGAGCGTGGCCGAGAAGAGCAGGTTCTGGCGACGAGCCGGCAGCAGCGCCACGATCCGGCGGATGTCGTCGATGAAGCCCATGTCGAGCATGCGGTCCGCCTCGTCGAGCACGAGCACCTCCACCTGCCCGAGGCTGAGGGTGCGACTGCCGGCGTGGTCGAGCAGACGACCGGGCGTGGCCACCACGATCTCGACGCCGCCCAGCAGGTCCTTCTGTTGCGGTCCCATGGGCACGCCGCCGTAGATGATGGTCGAGCGCAGGCCGACGTGCGCACCGTAGGCGGTGAAGCTGTCGTGCACCTGGATGGCCAGCTCGCGCGTGGGCGTCACCACCAGCACGCGGATGGGATGACGTGCCGGGGAGAACGAGCGGTTGGCATGCGCCTTCATGCGCTCGAGGATGGGCAGCGCAAAGGCGGCCGTCTTGCCCGTGCCGGTCTGGGCACGGGCCATGAGGTCAACGCCCCGGAGGACGATGGGGATGGCCTGTTCCTGGATGGGCGTGGGCTCGGTGTAGCCCTCATCCTGCACGGCGCGGAGGAGCTCGGGGCTGAGGCCCAGGTGATCGAATGGCATGCGGGTCCTATGGGTCGTGTGATCGCCCACCCTCTGGGCCAGGTCCAGGGCGGTCACGTCCGTGGGGCGCGTATCGCGCGAGGCACCGACCCGGAGGTGCCGCATCGAGGTTCAACCGAAGCGCGTCTTGTAACGGCTCCAGTGTAGACCCTACGCCCGTGGATGGTGCTGGTGCGACCGGCTCAGGCCGGCTCAAGGCGGAAGGCGGGCCCGTCCCCGAGACGTTCCGCCGGCGTGCCGTACTTGAGGATGAGCGCCACGACCACTGCCTCGGCCTCCGCCCCGAGCAGCGGTCGTGCCCGGTAGGCCAGCCGCCGGCCCCGAAGCTCGACCTGGCAGCGAGGCGCAGCCAGCAGGTTCTGCGCCCAGTGGGTCGTCTCTGTCGCCGCGGCCACCAGCAGCGCCTCTCCGTCCTCCACGAACCCGATGACGACGCGACGTGGCTGCCCGCTGCGCCTGCCGGTCGCTTCGAGGGTGATGGCCTTGCCCCAGGCCGCGAGATCACCGTCCATTGTGCTGGTCGGCCGGGGTCCGGTCAGGGGCGCCCGGCCGCGGCGCCCACAGCCTCGCGCAATCGTCGGCGCAGCGCCTCGCGGTCGAGACGTGGGCGCTGCTGGCGCGGCGTCGGCGCCAGCCCTTCCAAGCGCAGAGCGGCCTGGTCGTGAGCCTCGGCCAGGGTCTCCAGCTCCCGACCAAGCCGGTCCGCCGCGGCTGCCGGGGAGCGCCGCGCTCGGTCGAGCAGCGCCTCGATGCGGTCGCGGGCCACTCGGACCTCCTTGTCCGTCTCGATCCAGGGTGGTGCCGCACCGGCATTGCGCAGCAGGTGATGGGCCAGGGCCATCTCGCCCGCCGCCGCGTCATCCTCGAGCGAGAGGGGCTGACCCTGTGCCGGCAGGTCGTCGAACTCGCCCCGCTCCTGGGCCTCGCGGATGAGCCGCTCGGTCAGCGTCTCCCAGTCGGGGGCCGTCCGTTGGACTCCGTCGGCGTCGCGTCGGACGAGGGGCCGCGGTGGGTGTCGGGCGTCCGTCACGCCAGTCATGCTCGCACGAGCGAACGAAGTGCGCCGGCCTGCGCTCAGTGCGCGCGATGGGCCCGAGATCGCGTCCGCTCGTGACGGACCCGGCGCTGCAGGCCGCAGACCGGGCAGGTCGCACGGCGGCCGTCGGCATCGGGCACGAGGAAGGTCGGGCAGCCATTCGTGCTGCAGAAGAGTCGCTGCGCGGCCGCCCGGCGCAAGCGGCGTTGGGCGCGGCTGCGCCGGCTGATGTCGGCGCTGGTGGGGGGATTGCGGTGAAGCATCGGTGTTCCTTTCGGCCGGCGGCGCAACGCTCGTGCGTCGCGCTCGGGCTGGCCAGTCGTCTCTGTCTGCCGCTCGACGCACCCGCGACCGGGGAGCGGCTGATCGTCTCGTGGGCTCGCGCCAGCGGGAGCACGCCGGGTCTCCGGTGCTCGACCGCGCGCGGGTCGTGGGTGTAGGACCAGTGTAGCGCATCCGTTCGAACCTGCCGCCAGGCCGCCGCCGCGCTACCCTGCGCTCATGGACGTGACAGCCCCTGACTCCCTCCCATACACCGGCGACGCAGAGGCCGATGCCCTCCTCGCCGCGGAGCCCATGGCCCTGCTCATCGGCTTCGTCCTCGATCAGCAGGTGAGCGTGCAGAAGGCCTTCAGCGGCCCGCTCGAGCTGCAGCGTCGACTGGGCACCCTCGACGCGGCGAGGATCGCAGCCATGGACCCGGGTGAGCTTGAGGCCGTCTTCCGCGAGCGGCCGGCGCTGCACCGGTTCCCGGCCAACATGGCCAGCCGCACCCAGGCGCTGTGCGCTGCGGTGGCCGATGACTACGG
>JASFQX010000111.1:0-5965 GCA_050115215.1 Chloroflexota bacterium | reverse complement strand
TGCGCAAGGTCCCGTCGGTACCCGTCCGCTGTCTCCAGGTCGCGTCGCCCGACGGCGTCTTCCTGGCCTCGCGATCGTTCATTCCCACGCACAACAGCTCGCTGGGACGGCTGGGATTGCTCATCCACTCCACGGCCGGCTACGTCGATCCCGGCTGGAAGGGCAACCTCACGCTCGAGCTGTCGAACGTGGCCAACCTGCCCATCGAGCTCTACTTCGGCATGCGCATCGGCCAGATCTCGTTCTTCGAGATGTCGAGCCCGGTCGAGCGGCCCTACGGCAGCAAGGGCCTGGGCTCGCGCTACCAGGGCCAGCACTCGCCGACCGCCAGCGGTGCCTACCAGGACTTCGAGGACAGCCGCCGCACGAACAAGGGAGGGCCACGCGACTGATGCCCATCGACGCCAGCGCCGACTGGGGCAGCGACCTCGGGGGCAGCACCACCGTCGCCCTCGTGCAGGCGGGTGTCTTCACCAGCGACGCCGGGACCCTGCTCGGGCCGGTCCCGCGCACGATGTGGGAGCACCTGGTCGAGGACGAGCTCAATCCCGACCACACCCTCACGCAGGCGCTCAACTGCCTGCTGGTGGAGACGCCCTCGGGCCGTGTGCTCATCGAGACCGGCATCGGCGAGCGCATGGACGATCGTCACAAGGCCCAGCGCGGCGTGCGCGGCAAACCCATCCTGCCGGCCCTGAGAGATGCCGGCTTCGAGCCCGACTCGATCGACTACGTGGCCCTCTCGCACCTGCACTTCGACCATGCCGGCGGGCTGCTCACGGCCGGCGGTGAGTACGCCTTCCCGAGGGCTCGGATCGTGGCGCAGGCCGACGAGTGGGAGTTCGCCCTGGGCGGTAATCCGCGCCTGACCGCATCGTACGAGCAGGCCGAGCTCCGCCTGGCCGAGGCGTGGGCTCGTCCGGGGGCAGCCGATGGTGACGAGGAGCTCATCCCGGGCGTCGAGGTACGCCGCACCGGCGGGCACTCCGGCGGGCACCAGGCCATCCTCGTGCGCGGGCGCACCGAGACGGTGGCCTTCATCGGCGACCTGTGCATGCGTCCCTGGTCGGCCAATCCCAAGTGGATCACGGCCTTCGACGACTTCCCGCTGACCAGCGTGGAGGTGAAGGCGGCGCTGTTCGCGGAGGCGGCCGCCGAGGGGTGGACGATCGTGCTCTCGCACGAGCCGAGGCGCCCCGTGGGCCGGCTGCACACCTACAAGGACAAGTACCGCTTCGAGCCGACCACCTAGGCTCGGTCGGTCCGTCGGCCGGCTTGGTCGGACGCGCCGCGGTGGTCGGAACACCGACCACGGGCTCAGGCGGGATCGTCCAGCAGCGGTTCGATGATCCCGGCCGCGGTCTCACGGTCGACAGGGCCGTAGCGCAGGTGGCGGATGACACCCTCCGCGTCGAGGAAGACGTGCGTCGGCAGGCCGAAGCCCTGGTAGGTCTCGAAGATCGCGCCGGTCGCGTCGAAGCCGATGGTGTAGGGCAGGGAGTAGCGCTCGGCGTAGGCTGCCACATCGTCGGCCGTCGTCTCCTGCACGCTGATGGCGACCAGCTCCAGGCCATCATCGCGGTAGCTGGCGTAGGTGTCGCGCAGGACCGGTGTCTCCTCCTGGCACGGCGGGCACCAGGTGGCGAAGAAGCTAAGCCACACCGGTCGGCCCCTGAGCGCTTCAAGACTGACGATCCGACCCTGCAGGTCGCGCAGGGGCCTGGTCTCGCCATCGACCGCGCCGGCAAGCTCCGGCGCCATCTGCCCCACCGCCAGGCCGGTGGTGCGCTCGCCCGTCTGGTAGAAGCCGGAACCGGGAGACTCGGGAACCGGCTCGGGGGAGCTGATGGGCGTGGTCAGCAGGGCCAGCCCGCCAGCGGCGACGACCAGGATCACGACCAGGATCACGATGTGGCGCAGCGTGAACGGACCGATGAGCTGCCTCTGCCAGCGCGACGGCGGCGCGGCAGTGGAGTCGGTCAAATCGGGATCTCGAGCTGGGTATTGAAGTCGAGCCAGGCGAACTGCTGGGCGATCCACCCGAGCCAGTCGAAGATGAGCGCGAACCCCAGGAAGATGATGAGCAGCCCGCCGGCGATCTCGATGACGCGGCTGTAGCGCAGCAGCGGGCGGGTCACCAGCGGCGCCCGATCGACCGCCAGCGCGACCACGATGAAGGGGATGCCCAATCCCAGCGAGTAGGCCACCAGCAGACCCACCACCTGCGGGCTAGCGCCGACCGCCGCCATCATCAGGATGCTGCCCAGGACCGGGCCGATACAGGGGGTCCAGCCGATCGCGAAGACGCTGCCCAGGATGAAGCCGCCGATCAGCCCACCGCGCCGTCGGCTGCCACCGTCGTCACCGAAACGCTCCAGCGGCTTCCACGAGCGGGCGAGCGTGCGGAACTTGAGCACACCCATGAGGTTGAGCCCGAGGATGATGAGGATGACGCCGCCGATCTGGCGCAGCAGGGGCATGTGCTCGCGCAGCGGGCTGGCCGCCTGATAGATGAGGATACCGACAAGGGTGAAGACGAGCGTGAAGCCCAGGACGAAGGCGAAGGCGTTGGGGATGGCCCGCCAGCCGCTGGCCCGTGTCGGTGCGGGCCCGGAGCCGCCGAAGCCGCCGCCGACGGTGATCTCGCCGACCGACGCCATGTTGTTGATGCTGCCCACGCCCGCCGGTCTGGGTGTGGCCACGATCCCGAGCTGGCCGAGATAGGCCGGCACCACGGGCAGCACGCAGGGAGAGAGGAAGCTCAGCAGCCCGGCCAACAGGGCTGCGCCGAGTGTCACATCCACGCTGCGATCCGCTGCCTCACGCTGGTCCGGGGAGCGCCCGCTCGAGGAAGTCGCGTACCTGGCGCGCGTTGGTCACCAACTCGCTCTGGACGTCGCCAACGGCGAAGACGGGGATGCGTCGTCGGTAACGGGACTCCAGCTCCGGGTCGGTCGAGATGTCGACGCGCTCGAGCTGGACCGGGGGCAGTCCCGCGCGAGCCCGCTCGGCGAGCTCGTCCCGCAGCAGCAGCTCGGCGTCATCGCAGAGGTGGCAGCCCGGGCGGCGGTAGATGATCAGCGTGGGGCGCTCGTGTTCGTTCATGGCTATGTCCTGATTCTACGTTGCGCTACGATTCGGGCCTGCGCCCCCGTAGCTCAGTGGATAGAGCGGCACTCTCCTAAGGTGCGCGTCGGCGGTTCGAATCCGTCCGGGGGCGCCAGCCCAACCTGGTCGTCCTGTCGTCTCCTAGCTCCACGAGCCACAAACCCGACCTACATGTGTCAAGGGAAGAACTACAGAAGCGACATCGATGAGGTCCTAGTGTGGGACCGGGCGCTGACCGCCAAAGAGGTCGCGAAGCTCGCCGCGCCCACGGGCAAGAAGCGCAACTAGGGGCGTCGGCTCGTCGCTGACAACACCTGTGCTAGGGCGACTTCCGCCACCTCCCACTTGAGATGGTTGCGCCGTCCTGGGACAGAAGCCCGTCCCCATGCATGTCTAAGGTATGGGGGCGATGACGCAGACGGCTGGTCGGCAGGAAGCGAGCCTACTCGCGTCGGCGGCTGCTGGCGACGAGATCGCCTTCCGCCGCATCATCGCGGCGTATCACGACGACATGCGCAGAGTCTGCATGGCTATCGCCGCTGACCGCGCCATCGCGGAGGACGCCACGCAGTCAGCCTGGGTCATCGCCTGGAAGCGGCTCGGTGATGTACACGATGAGGGGCATCTCCGGCCCTGGCTCGTGACCGTCGCGGTCAACGAGGCCAAACAGCTTGTCCGCAAACGCAGACGACGCGCCGAGGTCGAAGTGCCCGCCGACGCCTCTGGCGTACCCGGTGGCATCGATCCCGCGACCGATGTCGTGGACATCGATGTCCGAGAAGCGATGGCCCGTCTGAGCCCCGATGACCGGGCGCTGCTGGCGCTGCGCTACGTGGCGGGCTTTGACTCCAATGAACTCGCACGGGCCATCGGCATCAGCCCGTCCGGCACTCGCAACCGTCTTGAGCGGCTGCTGAAGCGGCTGCGTGAGGAACTCGACCATGGATGACATGCAGGCCATCGAGCAGCGGATCTCCCGAGAGATGTTGCGGCGTGCGGGGCCGTCCGAGCCGGTCGACGACCTCGCGGTCTTCGAGTCAGTCATCGCCGCGAACCGATCACAAGGATGGGGGTTCACCATGTTCTCCGCACTCAAGTTCGTCGCCGCAGCCGCCATCGTGACGTTGTTCGGCGGCTTCCTGCTCGCCGGTATCCTCACCCCGCCGCAAGACGGCGAGGTCGTCCCGGCTGCGGTGACCGAGTCGCCGGAGCCGACCACGACCGCTGACTTGCTCTCGGGCATGGTCACCGAGGAGGTCGAGCCGGGCGTGTACCGGGTCGTCAACGACGGCGTGCGGGAACTCCAGCCACTCGAGGCCATGCGCATCAAGGCGGGCCAGGATGGCAGTGTATGGGTCGAGTCCTTCGCCGAATACGACGAAGGCTTGATCCGGCTCGGCGACAAGGGGACGCTCGATCTGCAGCTCGAGCTGTGGGACCTGGGAGTGGAGGACTTCGAGGTCGCCTCAGATGCGACGGTCTGGGCCGTCATGGGCAGCGAGGAGGAGGCGGCCCTCCGATCGAACGATGGACAGGCTTGGACGACCCACAGGGTCATCGACCGCAGCAGCGATCTCGACTTCGGTGACGTGGAGATCGCTTCCGATGACGTGGTCTGGGCATACCTGGAGGACGGCATCGGCTACCTCGCGGGCGACGGCACAACCTGGCATGACGCTGACTGGCCGGTGGCCCGCCAGCCGAGCCGCTACCACAGCCCGTGGTACAGCCCCATCGGCACCGAAGCCTGGGTCGCGGACGAGCAGGACCTCTGGCACTACGCCGACGGCCAGTGGCGGCAGATCGACCACGGCGACCTTGGGGCCGGGGCGCTCCCGGGCGGCGCGGTCTGGGATCGCCGCCTCTCTGACGAACCCCTGTACCTCTACCGTCACGACGCGACAGGATGGCGGCGATGGGATCTCGCCGAGCAGGGCATGCGGCCCGCTGGCTGGCACTGGGGCACGTACGACGTGGCCCCGGACGGCAGCTACTGGGCCGGGTGGTCCGTGCAAGGGAACCCTGAGGAGGGTCGTCCTCGGTGCGAGGGCGTCAGCCGTTTCGATGGGCTGACGTGGGAGCGGCATCTGCCGGGCAAGTGCATCGATGACATGGACATCGCGCCCGATGGCTCGGTCTGGGTCATCGCCGATGATCAAGAGGGCAAGGACCTCTACGCCATCACCCCCGAGGCAGTAGCGGCAACCGGGTAGACCGCAAGGGGGGAGTCGACAGGCGTACTTCGCGAACGACATCGACGGGAGTCGCCCGGGCGCTCGTGCTCTCGGGCATCAAGCCAAGCAGGGCCGGCGGCGCCGTCCGCCAGGCCAGAAGGACGGGAAGGCATTCCATGCGAACACTCCGACCACTTCTTGCCGGGACGGTCGCCGCGTTGATTGCAAGCACCTTGCCGCTGGGTGTGGCAGCCCAGGCCGATAGCGACGAACCGACGGACGTAGCATCGGGCGCGCCCGCTGAGGTGGCGCTCATCAAGGACCTCGTCTACGCCACGATTACGTCGCCCGACGGTGAGGTGACCGAGCGGACGCTCATGCTTCGCCACGCGGCCGGGAGCGAGGACGCACCCATGGTCCTCGACGTGGGCGGGACGGTGAACTCGAGGACGCTCGCCAAGCAAGGCGTGTCGGTCTTCGTGATGGGCTCAGCCCCGGACCTGTGGCCGGACGTCCTGCTCCATGCGGATCCGATGGCTGTCCGCGCCATGGCCGAGACGGTGGCTTGCGCCGTCCGCTTCGCGCGTGGGTCGGAGTACGGCAGTGAGACGGCATCGCTGGTGCTGACCGGCTTCTCGGCCGATGCCGGGGTGGCCTCGCATGTCGCGCTGGCCGCAGAGGAC
>JASFQX010000110.1:0-5981 GCA_050115215.1 Chloroflexota bacterium | reverse complement strand
CCTGCACCACGACGTTGACGATGGCGTCCTTCTGCTCGCGGACCAGCGCGAACAGCGCGGATCGCATCTCCTCCTCCGACCGGGTCTCGGTCCTGGCCATCGCCGACCTCTGCTTGCCTCCATGATGCAGCGCTGGGGTGCATCCTAGGCCCTGTCGCCCGCTCACGCTGCCTCGATGCAGCATGATCAACGCATGTTTCGGGCTCCCGTGATCGTCACGACTACACGCCCGGCGGGAGCTGCGCCGGCGCGGCCCGGAGGCTGACGCCCTGATCGCCACCGCGCCACGGCTCCATGGCCGACCTCGGCCTGACGCCCGACCGCTCATGGTTCGCTACCATCGGTGGATGCCTGACGTGCTGGCACGCCTGCGAACGAGGATCCGACGCGCCCCGCGCGAAGCCGCTGAGACCAGGGCCGGTGCGGCCTGCTCGTGGGAAGCCATGCGGGCGGTCTACGAGGAGCAGGCCCGGCGAGGCGTGCCTGAGGCCAAGCGGGGGCTCGAGCGGATCGAGCAGGGCCGATGGCCCACGAGCGGTCGTCCCCGTGAGCGTCAGGGCTAGGGTGCCGATGCACGGCCGTGGCCCACGCGCGAGCGGTGGCAGCCGCCACCTCGGAGCCCGCCTCCTGCCGGCCGTGGCGCTCGTCGCGGCCGCCCTCACCCTGACGTTGTCGATCCCGGTCCTGGGCGCAGACGAGCAGCCCCTGGCCACGATCAAGGGCAAGAAGTTCCGCATGGCCGACGCCAAGATGGCCGACACGGTCACCCGCTTCCTCGATGAGGATGATGATCCGACGCGGCTCGACGGCACGCCCGAACCCGACGCGCCCCGGTGGTCGGACATCAAGCAGGTCTACGTGGCGCCGACGCGCACGCCGCCCAAGCTGCTGACGAAGATGAACAGCCGCTATCCGCCGGGCACGGTCGGCGCGCTCTACGGCGGTGACCGCGATCCCGGCTACAAGGACCGCGTGGTGTTCGTGGCCGTTCGGATGGCCAAGAGGATGCCCGGCGACAGCATGGGCCAGCAGGTCGAGATCGGCTTCAGCGGCAACGAGGCCACGCCCGTGCAGAACGGGACCGAGCACACGACCTGGGCCGGCACCGAGCGGTTCACCCTGGCCGGTCTCTTCAGCGACGGCGCCTTCGCGGCCGGCGCCACCGACGTCAGCGGCCGCCAGCCGGGCCTCGAGCTGGAGGATGACGAGTACTACGACGCGAAGTCAGGCGCGTTCGGCTTCTACCGTCCCAAGACCGCGACCTGGTACCTGGTCCTGCCGCGAGCCGCCGATACCGACGCCATCACCGTGAGCGTTCGCAGCTCGACCGACGTCGGCAGCGTCATCGATCGCCTGGAGCTGCCGGGGGGTGGCCACTTCGTCGACCTCAGCGATCCCACCGGCGGCTGGAAGCCCAAGCCCGGGCTCGCGCCCCTGAGCTGCCGTTCGCTGGAGACGTTCAACGGCGAGTCGGACACGATCGAGGGCCTCGGCATCGACGCCAACCTGGTGCGCTACACGGCGGGCATCGAGACCACGGCAGATCCGGCCGAGGCACAGGAGCTGCTTGGCACGGCCATCGAGGCGGTGGGTCCCGTGACGGTCGCGCTGAGCGAACCGGGCAGCGAGGCCCAGCCGCTCATCGTCGACGGTGACCTGGCGCTGACGACGGACGGCAACGCCGTCACGCTCACCTTCGAGGCCCCCGAGGGGCAGTGGGTCTTCCGGCTGGCCGGTGGGCTCGAGCTGAAGACGCCGGCGGGCGAGGACGTGGTCGATCACATGAGCCTGACCGGACCTGCCGGGGTGCAGGTCGGTCCCGGGCTCGACGGCTACGTGGCCGGCGACCTGAGCTGCGCGTTCCCGGATGCCGGCGACGATGCAGCCGCTGGCGATGATGATGCGGAGGGCTCAGGCCCCGACGCCACCGCGGAGGCGAGCGCCCCGGAGGGTAGCGTTCCAGAGGCCGGCGTCGAGGAGACCGGCGCCCAGGGCTAGCTCACTGGGTCTTCATGAGGTAGGGGAAGAGCCGCATCTTGAGGTCGTTGGGCGGCAGCGCGCCCACGATGCGATCGACCACGCGATCCCCCTTGATGACCACCAGCGTCGGAATCGACGTGGCCTGGAACTGCTGGGCCAGGGCCGGGTTCTCGTCGACGTTGACCTTCACCACCTTCATGCGGCCCGCGTACTCGCGGGCGAGGTTCTCCAGCATCGGGCCGACCACACGACAGGGGCCGCACCACGGGGCCCACAGGTCGACCAGGACCGCGACCGACGAGCGCGCCTCGTAGGCGAAGGTGGCGTCGGTCGCGTTGACCAGCCAGGGCAGCGGGGCTCCACAGGCGCCACAGTGGGGCGCGCCCCGCTCGGACGGTCGGATCTTGTTCTTCTTGCCGCACCCGGCACATACCAGCAGGGAAACGGGGCCGGCGGGGGCGGCGCCACCGGCAGTCGTACGAGCATCGGTCATGGTGCCTGCGAGTTTGCGTTGCGATGGCGAATCGAGCAAGGTGTCGGGCACACCACACAGAAGGAGGGGCCATGGGCCTGTCGATCGGCATCGTTGGGGGCTCCATCGCCGGCTGCTCAGCGGCCATCCTGCTCTCGAGGGCGGGCCACCAGGTCCGGGTCTTCGAGCGTTCACGCGGCGGCCTCGTGGGGCGGGGCGGCGGGATCGCCACCACGGGCGTGATGTGGGAGGAGCTTGTCACCCACGACGTCGTCGACGAGGACATGCCCCACTTCAAGGCCAGCGAGATGCCGTTCATCGTGCGCACCGCCGACGAGCCCATGACCGGACGGGTCCCGTACGCCATGCCGCTGGACCTGCGGGCATTCCACTGGACCGAGCTGTGGGGCCAGCTGCGCCGACGCGTGCCTGACGGCGTCTACCACCAGGGCACAGCGGTCGCGTCGGTGGAGGCGATCGATGGCCACGCGGTCGACCTGGTCTTCGAGGACGGCAGCGGTGACCGCTTCGACCTCGTCATCTTCGCGGACGGCTACCGCTCCGTCGGACGGCAGCACGTGTGCCCCGGCACCGAGCTGCGCTATCGCGGCTACATGCTCTGGCGCGGCCTCCTGCCGGAGTCAGCCGTCGTGGACGCGCCACTCGGAGCCGATATCCCGCGGCTGTCGTACACCGAGCTCAAGGGCAACGCTACGGCCTACTTCGTGCCCAGCGCGGAGGGATCGACGGCACCGGGAGAGCGCATCATCAACTGGGCCTGCTACATCCCCCTCTCGGACGACCAGGTCGAGGCCTTCATGCTCGACCGCACCGGCGCCGCACACGAGGGTTCCATCCCGCCAGGGGCCATGCGCCTGTCGGAGGAGGACCGGCTCAAGACCCTGATGCAGGCCAACCTGCCCGACTGGTATGGCGGCATGATCGCGCGCACCACCGATACGTTCGTCCAGCTCATCTACACCGCCCGCTTGCCGGCCTATGCCCACGGCCGCGTCTGCCTCATCGGTGATGCCGGCGTGGTGGCGCAGCCCTTCACCGGCTCCGGCGTGTTCAAGGGCTACCAGAACGTCAACGGCCTCCTGGCGCAGCTCTCGGGATCGCGCGACCTGGACGCCGCGCTGGCGGCCTGGAGCGCCGAGCAGGTGCGCCTCGGCGATCGCCTGCTGGCGCTGGGCGAACAGATGGAGCAGGCCTTCATCTGGGACTCGATCGACCTTGCGAGCGCCTCCTCCGACGAGGTCGCCGCCTGGTGGAAGGCGGCGGTGACGTTCCCCGAGGAGTTCACCTACCAGGCGAAGTCGTAGCCGCACCCGGCCCGGTCAGTCGCCGCCGCGCACCTGATAGCGGGACATGCGCCAGGTCGCGATGGCGATGCCGCCGACGATGAAGATGGCGAGGGAGATCAGCCCCTGTTCGAGGCCGATAGCCCCGCTGGGGATAGGCTCATCGGCCAGCTCGCGCGCGACGCCGAGCGTGGCCTGGCGCACGGAGAACTGGCCGGTGCCGGGCAGCAGGTCGGCCAGGATGCCCTCCCACAGCAGGACGTACACCAGGCCGACCGCGAGCGCCCAGCGCGTGAACGTGCTGACGGCCAGGAAGATGACCACGTAGGCGGTGCCACCCAGGGCGGCCGCAAGAGCGTAGGCCGCCCCGGCGGCCAGGACATCGCTGCCACCGATCGTCGCCACGAGACCCGTGATGAGCGTGGCAGGCACGACGAGCGCGGCGGTGAGCGCGGCTGCCACCAGGACCTTGGCCAGCACGATGCGCAGCCGCCGCACCGGCTTGGTGAGCAGGTACACGATGGTGCCCTCGTCGAGCTCGGAGCCGATAGCCGAAGTCCCGAACACCAGCGCGATGAGCGGGAGGACGAGGGAGACGATCGCCGTGTCGAAGTCCTCCGGCTGGATGGGTTGGTCGCTGAAGGACACGGCCATGGCCATGAGCAGCACGGGCACGGCCGCCAGCGCCACCATCAGCCAGAAGCGCTTGCGATCGAGCAGGCCGCGCAGCGTGACCGCGGCGATGGGTGCCCGCGCGATCACCGGCCCACCAGGTAGGCGAAGACCGACTCGAGCGAGTCGTCGGTCGGCCGCAGCTCGACGAGGCGGATGCCGGCGTCGCGCATGACGGACGGCACGCGGCGCGTGAACTCCCCGTAGTCGGACGTGCGCACGCGCAGCCCGCCCCCGTCGAGCTCGATGCCGAAGACGCAGCCCTCGGTGAGGAGGATCGAACCCAGGCGCCGGTCGTCGGACGAGCGCACCAGGAAGGTGTGGGGCCGGTCGGTCATGAGCTGGCGGATCGAGCGGAAGTCGCCCGATGCGGCCAGCCGGCCGGCGTAGATGACGAGCACCGAGTCGGCGATGCGCTCGACCTCCTCGAGGATGTGCGAGGAGAGCAGGATCGTCCTGCCCTCGGCCGCCATCTGGCGCAGCAGCTCGAACATGTGCAGGCGCTGCCGAGGGTCCATGCCGTTGAAGGGCTCGTCAAGCACGAGCACGGGCGGGTCGTGCACGAGTGCTGCCGCCACCTTGATGCGCTGGCGCATGCCCTTGGAGTAGGTCCCGACCTTGCGCTCGGCCGCGCCGGCCAGGTCGACCATGGCGATCGCCCGCTCGGTCGCCGCCCCAGCGTCCGGCAGGTGGTGGAGCTCGGCGTTCAGGCGCACGAACTCACGGCCACTGAGGTAGGGGTAGACCGACTCGCGCTCGGGTACCAGGCCCACCCGCCGGTAGACCGGCGGCCGGCGCCAGGCGGCGTGGTCGTCGATGCGGATACTGCCGGCCGACGGCGCCATCAATCCCGCGATCATGTGCAACAAGGTGGTCTTGCCCGCGCCGTTGGGCCCGAGCAGGCCGGTCACGCCGCCGTCCACGGTGAACGAGATGTCGTTCACGGCCACGACGTCGCCGTACCAGCGCGAGGCGTGCTCGACGGTGATGGTCGAGCCGTGGCGTTGCTCGCTCATACGACCATCGTGCGGTAGCGCCGCGCGAGCACGGCCAGCGAACCGGCGATCCAGGCGAAGGCGGCCACGACGTAGACCCAGCCGTCGTTCCCCGCCCGGAGCACGGTGATGTTGTCCGGCCGCGCGTCGAAGAGGTAGGCGTTGACGCCGTCGAGCACGTCCGGCGGACTGAGAACGGCAGCGATCTGGCCCACCAGGCCGGTGTCGAGCGCGACCAGCGACGAGGCCACGATGTTGGGCACGAGGAAGACGGCGATGATGGCGACGGTGGCGTAGGAGCGCCGAGGGGTCAGCGAGGCCACGGCCGACGAGAGCGTGCCCACGACGGCTGCGGTCATCAGCGCCACACCCAGCGCGGCCGGCGCGGAGGGCAGCTCCTCGGCCAGGCCCTCGAAGAGGTCGGGCGCTACGAGCACGCGTCCCACGAGCAGCAGCAGGTAGGGCACGAGCACGAGCACGAGCAGCGACGTGAACAGCCCCAGGAGGCGCGCGGCGGCGTAGTCGAGCCGGCCGATCGCGCGCGAGAAGTAGAGCGGT
>JASFQX010000109.1:0-6018 GCA_050115215.1 Chloroflexota bacterium | reverse complement strand
CCGTGGAGTCCGCCCTGCGCGACACCCGGGCCCAGGGGGACTGGCCCTGGCGGGTGCACATCCTCGACACGGAGGGGCTCGAGCGGCTGCGCTCCCAGACGGCCACGCTGGAACGGCTCGACATCTGGGACGGACGTCGCCGCGCGCTGACGCTGGAGCGGCCGCTGCCCGCCGGCTGGTACCTGCTGGTCGTTCCGCCCGCGGAGGGCAAGGGGCCCGGATCGCAGCTGATCCTGCAGGTCACGGACCTCTCCGCCTACGCCCATGTCTCGACGACCGATTCCCTCTTCTGGGTGAACGACGTGCGCTCGGGTCGCCCCGTCGAAGGTGCCGAGGTCCGCCTCGTGGATGGGCCCCTCCTGGGGCTGACCGATGCCGAGGGCATCCTCGAGATCGAGACCCCCACGGCGCTGTCGGCCCACCAGCCCACGCCGCTGGTGCAGGTGCGGACGGCCGACAAGGCCGTGTACGTACCCTTCGTAGGCGGCTCTTGGTCGGGGCCCAACGTGGAGAGCTGGGGCCAGGAGGCCGCGCCGCACGACCTCGCCTGGAGCTTCTTCAACACCGACCGCGAGGCCTACCGCAGCACGGACACCGTCAACGTCTGGGGCATGCACCGCGATCGCGAGGACGGCTCGGTCCCAGTCGAGGTCCAGCTCCGGCTGCACCTCGACTGGGACGAGATCGACTTCGACGAGCCGCGGCCACCCGACGTCGCGACGGCGACCGCGACCCCATCAGCCGACGGCGTCTACAGCGGCTCGCTCTCGTTCGAGGACCTGCCGCTGGGCTACTACGTGGTGGAGGCGGAGGCCGAGGGCGAGACGGTCGGCCTCACCTGGGTCGAGGTCAGGCACATCGTGAAGCCGGCCTATCGGCTCGACGTGAGCACCAACCGCAGGGCCTACCTGGCCGGCGACAGCGTGCGCGTGGCGGTGGCGGCGACGTTCTTCGACGGCACGCCCGTGCCGGGCGCGCCGCTGTCGATCCACTCGCGCCGGCAGTGGCGCTCGGCCGCGACCAACGCGACCGGACGGGCGGTCGCCCGGGTCAAGGCGCGCGCGGACGACGGGCTGGGCGGCCAGCTGGCCCGCCAGTCGATCGAGGCTCGCCCCAGGCGCCCGGAGGAGGGCGAGATCAGCAGCGGCGCCGGCATCGTCGTGCTGCCCAGCGCGCGCTTCCTCGATGCACGCGCCAGCCGCGGCAACGGCCAGGTCCGCGTCTCCGGCTCGGTCCACGCCGTCGACCTCGAGAAGCTCGAGCGCCAGATCGAGCGCGACATCGACGGGCAGCTCGATCCACGCGGTGCGCCCGTGTCGGGTGCCACCGTGACCGCCCGCATCACCGAGACCGAGTGGATCCGGAAGCAGGACGGCACCACCTACGACTTCATCAGCAAGCAGGTGATCCCCGTCTATCGCTATGAGGCCAAGCGACGGCGCTTGCCGGCCCAGAAGGTACTCACAGACGAAGACGGCGCCTTCAGCCTGTTCGCTCCCACGACACCCGGGCGGGAGTACGACGTCGACCTCAGAACCGTGGACCAGGCGGGGCGCACCAGCCGGATCCAGCGCACGGCCTGGCGGCGATCTGCCGACCGGCCCTGGGTCCCGACCTGGCCGTATCTCTTCATCAGCGAGCCCCAGGACCCTGAGGCCGCTGACCGCGGCTTCTGGCTGCCGCCGGCCTACGTCGAAGGGGAGCGCATCACGGTCGAGCTGCGGCAGGGAGAGGAGCCTCAGCCCAGGGGCGGCAAGAACCGCTACCTCTTCCTGATCCAGCAGATGGGGCTGCAGGAGGCCTTCCTGCAGCGTTCGCCGACCCACGAGTTCACCTTCGATGCCTCGCACGCGCCCTCCATCGACATCGGCGCCGTCCGCTTCACCGGCTCGACCTACGTGGCCTTCCCGCGGGGGGTCAGCGCGGCCCTCGACCCCGAATCGCGTCGGCTGACCGTCGAGCTGAAGCCCGACCGTCCCCGCTATGAGCCGGGAGAGTCGGTCGAGCTCATGGTCCGCACGACGGACGGGGATGGCGAGGTGGTCCCGGCCAGCGTCGTCCTGCGCGCGGTGGACCAGAAGCTGTATGCCATGGACCTCGCCCGCGACACCGATCCACTGACCGAGCTCTACGCCCCCATCTGGTCCGGGCTCATCCGGGCCTACGCCACGCACCTGCTGCCGGCCGGCTCGCCTGAGGGAGCGGACACGGGCGGCGGCGGCGACGCCGCCAGTGGTGGACGATCGGACTTCCGGGACGTGGTCCTCTTCGAGCAGGTCCGCACCGATGTCGATGGTGAGGCGCACGTCACGTTCGATCTCTCCGACGACCTCACCTCCTGGCGCGTGAGCGCGTCGGCCGTCAACGACCGCATCGAAGCCGGCGAGACGACCACGCTCGTGCCCGTGGGCCTGCCGTTCTTCGTCGAGCTCGTCACCGCCCGCGAGTTCCTGGTGGGCGACGAGGCCCGGCTGCGGCTGCGCGCCTACGGCGGAGGCCTGCTGGCCGATGAGCCGGTGACGTTCACCATCAGCGCCCCGACGCTCGGCCTCGAGCCGACCCGTGTCGAGGCCACTGCCTTCAAGACCACCAGCGTGCGACTGCCGTCCCTCGTCGAGGGTCGACACGACATCACCGTCGACGGGGTCGTCCGCGATGGCGCTGAGGACGAGCTGCACGATCGCCTCACGCGAAGCGTCACGGTCCGACGCTCGCGGCTGGAGAGCGGTCGCACGGCCTTCGTCGAGCTCGAGGGTGAGCAGGCCATCGCCGGCGGCGACGGCTTGACGACGGTCGTGATCGCGGACGCCGGGCGCGGCCGCTTCCTGCCCGAGCTGGCGTCTTTGGTGTGGGCCGATGGCCCACGCGCGGACGCGGCGCTGGCCGCCGAGCAGGCGCGCCTCCTGCTCGAAGACACGTTCGGCGAGGACGTCATCGATGCGCCCGACGCGGCCTTTGACCGTGAGCAGCTGCAGGCCGGAAACGGGCTCGTCGCGCTGCTGCCCTACGCCAGCGGGGAGGAATGGCTGTCCACGCTCGTCGCCATCGCGGCGCCGGACGCGATCGACCGCGCAGCGCTGCTCGAGGCCCTGGAACGGGCGGGCTCGCGCCGCAAGGTCTCGCGAGAGCGCCGCCTGCAGGCCCTGGCGGGTCAGGCTGCCCTCGGGGCCGACGTGCTCGATCGGCTGTACCGCTATCGCGACATGGAGCAGCTGAGTACGCGGGAGCGACTGCTCCTGGGCATCGGGCTGGCGGAGGCCGGGGACGAGGCCGCAGCGCTCGAGATCGAGCGCGAGCTGCTGGCCCGGCATGGCGAGCAGCTCGGCGCGTGGATCCGTCTCTGGACCGACGAGGTGGACGCCACCGATGCGCAGGGCACGGGGAGTCCGACGAAGGCCGGGAAGGGGTCGGTCGTCCGCTCGCCGGCGCTCGAGCACAGCGCCGAGCTCACCGCCCTCCTCTCGATCCTGGCCGCGGCCGTCGGCGACGACGCGGTCGCCACCGCCGCGGATGCCTATGTCGCGGCCAACCCGCCGCGGGAGACGCTGGCCAACCTCCAGCACGTGGCGGTCATCTCCAGGCTCCTGGCACGGGCGCCCTCGAGCCCGGCACGGTTCGGCTGGCGCAGCCCGGACGACGGCGGGCAGGTCGACCTTGGCCCGGGCGAGAGCCATCACCTGGTGCTGACCAGGTCCCAGCGTGAGGCCCTGCGACTGGAGCCCCTCAGCGGGTCGCTGGTGGTGGCCAGCTCCTGGCGCGCGCCACTCGAGGCGGACGACCTGGTCCAGGACAAGCGCATCACCGTCGACCGCTCGTTCACGCCGGACGGCACCATCCGCGGCTCGGACACGGTCGAGGTGACGGTCACGGTCGAGCTGGGGCCTGCCGCCATCGATGGCTGCTACCTGGTGACCGAGAACGCACCGTCGGGAATGGCACCCTTGCGTGACAGCCGCTCGTGGCGGGGCGGGGGCCGGGACGCGGGCGCCAAGCGAGCGATGCAGCCGTGGAGCGTCGAGGGCCAGCGGGTCAGCTGGTGCCTCTGGCCCACCCCCAAGCGACCGGTGCAGACGCTGGGTTACCGGGCGCGCGTCGTGAACAACGGCTCGTACCGCTGGGAGCCCACGCTGGTGCAGGCGGTCGATGCGCCGGAGCTGGCCCGACTGGGACCTGCCGACACCATCGTCATCGGCGCGAAGGGTGCGCCGAACCCGTCTGAGCAGCAGGAGTGAACGGCCGCCACCGACGCTGCAGGTCGCCACGCAGGGAGGGATCGCGATGACCAGGACGCCGACCGACGACGCCAGCAGCACGCCTGCCGGCAAGCCACCCAGGATGCCGCCGCGCTGGTTCGTGAAGGCGGCCTGGGCGTTCCACCGCGGCTACCACCGCCTCACGGGCGGCCGGCGGGGACTGTGGGAGCCCAGGCCCGGCAAGTGGGGCACGATGCGCCTCACGACCATCGGTCGCAAATCCGGCCAGGAGCGGTCGGCCATCCTCGGCTACTTCGAGGACGGCCAGAACCTGGTGACGCTGGCCATGAACGGATGGGGCAAGGGCGAGCCGGCCTGGTGGCTCAACCTGCAGGCGCAGCCCGAGGCCACCGTCGAGCTCAAGACGGGCGTCCACCCGGTGCGTGGACGGGCCGCGGTCGGCGAGGAGCGGGAGCGCCTGTGGGCCACGTGGGGCGAGTACGGCGACGACGACATCGATGCCTTCGCCAAGCTCCGCCCCACCGAGACCGCGGTGGTGGTCCTGGAGCCGCGCGACGGCTGACGCCTGTGGAGCGGCGGTTCGCTTCCACGTTCGGCCCGAGCCGGCCTTCGCTAGGCCGGGTCGCGGACGATGACGGTCTCGCAGTAGCGCGCGACATCGGTGCTGTCGATGACCGCGCGATCGATGCCGGCGCCGCAGTCGACCTGGTCGGGTGTGCCGTCGGTCCAGACGTAGACGACGTCTGCTCCGGCCCCGGCGTCGACCGTGTCCCGGCCGCTGCCTCCGCGCATGACGTCGTCCCCGGCGCCCCCGAAGAGCTGGTCGGGCCCGCTGCCGCCGCGGATGACATCGTTGCCGAACCCGCCCCGGATGACGTCACGGCCACCGCCGCCGCGCAGGTCGTCGTCACCGCCACGGCCGGCGATCCTGGATCCCTCGGGTGTGCCGGTCACGACGTCGTCGGCGCTTGTCCCGGTGTAGCGGCCGTTCGACGGCGTCGACGAGGCCGGCAGGATCGCGCTGACCGTCGTGTGGCGCGTGCTCGTCAGGTCGATCGTGACCGTGGATGGGCCCGCGGTCGAGGCGACCGGGGCCTCGACGGCCGTGCCGCCTTGCTGCGTGGCCGCCGCGCCGCTCGGGGAGCCGATGCCCACGGCCATGATGCCGACCGCGAGCGCGGTGGCCCCGGCCGCGATCGCCCGCGCCGAGCGGCTGCCAGGACGGGCCGAGACGATGTTCGAGAGCCTGCGCTCGAGCGAACGGGCCGCGTCGATGCCGGTGGCCATGGCCGGGGCGGATCGACCGGAGCGGGAGAGGACCTCGACCACGGTCAGGAGCGTGCCGGCGTAGGCGCGCGAGGAGCCTTCGACGTGCTCAAGGACGAGGGCATCGCACGCGTCCTCCTCGTCGAGGCGCAGGCAACGGCGCGCCCACCACACGATGGGGTTCCACCAGAAGCCGACCGTGGCAGCCCACTCGAGCCAGCGGACGAGATGATCGTGCCGCTTGACGTGGGCCAGCTCGTGGGCGAGCACCCAGCGCAGCTCGCTGCTATCGACCTGCTGCAGCAACGAGACGGGCAGGATCAGTCGGACGCGTCCACGCGACCACCAGCTCATGGGAGCGATCGCGGCGGCGGTCACGAACACGGGGGGCAACGAACGAAGGCCGAGCTCGTAGGCCACCGAGCGGGCCAGCCGATCCACCGGCGGCGGCGCCGGCCTCGCGCTGGTCCCCAGCAACCGGCCGAAGCGGCGGATGCGACGAACGGTGGTGACCAGGACCACGCTGCTGCCCAGCAGC
>JASFQX010000108.1:0-6051 GCA_050115215.1 Chloroflexota bacterium | reverse complement strand
GTTCCTGGTCGACGGGGAGGGCAACTACTACTTCATCGAGATCAACGCTCGCATCCAGGTCGAGCACCCGGTGACCGAGATGCTCAGCGGCATCGACATCGTGGCCGAGCAGATCCGTCTGGCCTCGGGCGAAGCGCTGGGCTACGACCAGGATGCCGTGCGGCTGTACGGCCATGCCATCGAGTTCCGGATCAACGCGGAAGACGTGCGCGCCGACTTCCAGCCACAGGCTGGCCTCGTCGAGCACTACGTGCCCCCTGGTGGCGCCGGCATCCGCATGGAAACGCACCTCTACAGCGGCTACGAGGTGCCGCCATACTACGATTCGCTCCTGGGCAAGCTCATCGTCTGGGGCCCCGATCGCGATGCGGCCGTGGCGCGTTCCCGGGTCGCGCTGCGAGAGCTGCTGGTCGAGGGCGTCGCCACCAACATCCCCTTCCACCGAGCCATCCTCGAGGACGAGACGTTCCTCTCCGGCGGCTTCGATACCAACCTGCTCGACCGCAGAGGCGCGGCTGCCTTCCTGGCCGCCGTCCACCCCGATCAAGGAGCCTGATCATGACCGACAGCCAGGCCGCGGAGCGATCGCCCGCCGTCCTGCTCTCCACCGCCGAGATCCAGCAGGTCATCCCGCATCGCTGGCCGTTCCTGCTCGTCGATCGCATCCTGGAGGAAGATCGCGAGCGCGGCTATATCCGCGGCCAGAAGGGGGTGACCGCCGGGGAGTGGTTCTTCCAGGGCCACTTCCCGGAGATGCCGGTGATGCCCGGCGTGCTGCAGGTCGAGGCGCTGGCCCAGACGCTGGGTATCTACGTCGGCCGCCTCGAGCAGTTCGCGGGGCAGGTCGGGCTCTTCGCCGGCATCGACGAGTGCAAGTTCCGGCGCGTGGTGCAGCCGGGCGACGTGCTCACCCTGGAGGTCACCGTGGAGAAGCTCGGACGGCGCATGGGCAAGGCCCGCGGTGTGGCCTCGGTCGACGGCCAGATCGCCTGCGAGACGAAGCTCTCCGCCATCATGGCCCCGGAAGGCGCCCTCCGATGACGCTTCGACTGGCGCTCGTTTCGGACATCCACGGCAACATCAGCGCGCTCGAGGCCGCCCTGGCCGAGATCGAGCGGGCGGCGCCAGACCGTATCGTCGTGCTCGGCGATCTGGTGCTCAATGGACCACGCCCGGTCGAGGCCGTGGACAGGGTCATGGAGCTGGAAGCAGCCGGAGCCGTGGTCATCGCCGGCAACACCGACATCGCCGTGGCCGACGGCGACTACACCGCAGCCTTCCCCTGGCTGGACGAGGTCCCGCCTGCCCATCGGGCTGCGGCCGAGTGGTCGCGTGAGCTCCTGCGCGACGAGCAGCTCGAGTACCTTCGTCGCCTGCCCGCCGAGCGGCGCCTGGCCTACGGCGACGAGCTGGTGCTGGCGACCCATGCCTCACCCGGCAGCCAGACCGCGGGTCTGCCCGCTGATCTCGACCCGGCTCAGACCGTCCAGCGCGTGACCCGTACCGACGCCCGCGTCATCTGCTGCGGTCACACCCACGTGGCCGACGTCCGCGAGCTGGGCCGCAAGCTCGTGCTCAACCCCGGCTCCTGTGGCTACGCCTTCGACGGCACGCCCGATGCCTGCTGGGGCCTGCTCACGCTCGAGGAGGAGGCCGAGCCCGAGGCCGAGCTGCATCGCGCCACCTACGATCCGCGTCCCGTGGCCGAGGAGGTCGCCGAGCGCGGGCTGCCGGGGGACGTCTACCGTGCCGCCACCATCCGCACCGGGAGGTTCGTGCGATGACCACGACCGCGGAGGGGCGTCGCGTGGTGGTGACGGGCCTGGGTGCGATCACGCCGCTGGGCACGGACATGCCGACCTACTGGCGACGCCTCGTGGCCGGGGCATCGGGCATCGGGCCCATCACCTTCTTCGACGCGTCCGCGCTCTCCAGCCGGATCGCCGGCGAAGTGCCCGACTTCGACCCCTCGGTCGTCCTCGACCGGAAGGAGGTTCGCCGCAACGACCGGGCCACCCAGATGGCACTCGCGTCCGTCCGCGAAGCTCTCGCTGACGCAGACCTGCCCTCGCGGCTCGAGGGAGAGCTGGCGGAGATGACCGGCGTGCTCATGGCCTCCGGGCTCGGTGGGACCAACACGCTCATCGAGCAGATCGCCACCAGCCGCATGGAGGGGCTCAACCGCGTCAGCCCCTTCTTCATCCCCATGGCCATCGCCAACATGCCCGCGGGCATGGCCGGCATCATCTTCGGTGCGCTGGGGCCCAACTACTCGACGACCAGCGCGTGCGCCTCGTCCGGCCATGCCGTCGGCGAGTCCTACGAGATCATCCGCCGCGGCGATGCCGAGGTCATGCTGGCCGGGGGCTGTGAGGCTCCCATCGCTGACGCCACGGTGGCCGGCTTCGCGCGCATGAAGGCGCTCTCCACGCGCAACGATGACCCGCCGGCGGCCAGCCGACCCTTCGACGCCGAGCGCGATGGCTTCGTGGTGGCTGAAGGCGCGGCCACGCTGGTGCTGGAGGAGCTCGACCACGCCCGGCGACGCGGAGCGAGCATCTACGCCGAGGTCTGCGGCTACGGCGCCACCGCCGACGGCCACCACATCACCACCCCCTCACCCAGCGGGATCGGGGCGGTGCGAGCCGCTCGCCGCGCCCTGCACAAGGCCGGGCTCGAGCCATCCGACATCGATCTGGTCAGCGCCCACGCCACCAGCACCGGCGAGGGTGATCCCACCGAGCTGGTGGGCATCAACACGCTCGTCGGCGACCACGCCCGCCACGTGAGCGTGACTGCCACGAAATCCTCCATCGGCCACACGCTTGGCGCCGCCGGCGCCGTGGCCGCCGTGGCCGCGGTCAAGGCCCTCGACGATGGGGTCGTGCCACCGACGCTCAACCTGCACCAGCCCGACCCCGCGGCCGGCGAGCTCGATCTGACCCCGCTCACCGCGCGCGAGCGTGAGCTGGAGGTGGCCCTGGTCAACGCCTTCGGCTTCGGCGGCCAGAACGCGGCCCTCGTCCTGCAACGCTGGAACGACTGATGACCGAGCGCGAAGCGATCACCGAGCTGGTGGCGCTGGTCGATCGCCTCGAGCGCCTGCTCGAGCGCTCGGGCCTCTCGGAGCTGGAGATCGAGCACCAGGGCACCACGGTCGTGCTGCGCACGCCCTCGGCGCTGATCCCGGCGGGGGCGGCCACCGCTGCGCCCGGCGCCGATCACGGGCCCAGCGCGCCCGAACCAGGGCCGCTCGTCGAGGAGCCCGTCGCCGAGCGCAGCCATGCCGTCAACGCGCCCCTGACGGGGGTCTTCTATCGCTCGCCCTCGCCCGGTGCCGAGCCCTACGTGCGCGAGGGCGGAGCGGTGAGCGTCGGTCAGGTCATCGGGCTCATCGAGGCCATGAAGCTGTTCAACGAGATCAAGAGCGATGTCACCGGTACGGTCAGACGCATCGCGGTCGGCGACGGGGACCTGGTCAAGGCCAGGCAGGCGCTCATCGAGGTCGACCCCGCATGATCGGACCCGGAACCATCTCCGACCGCCACCCGCGCAGCGTGCGTGTCACCGGCTGGGGTTCGTACGTGCCCAGGCGCGTCCTGACCAATGCCGATCTCGAGCGCATCGTCGACACCAGCGACGAATGGATCCGGACCCGCACCGGCATCCGTGAACGACGCGTGGCCGCGCCCCATGAGACCACGGCCACGCTCGGCGCCATCGCGGCCAAGCGCGCCATCGCCACGGCCGGGCTCAGCCCCGACGCGATCGACGTCATCGTGGTGGCCACGCTCACCCCCGACTACCCCATGCCTTCCACCGCGACCCTCGTCAAGGAGGCCATCGGCAACTCCACCGCCGCCGCCTTCGACATCGCCGCTGCCTGCTCCGGGTTCGTCTTCGCCTACGCCACGGCCGACTCGTACGTCCGCAGCGGGCTGGCCCGCCACGTGCTGGTGGTCGGCGCCGAGCTGCTCACGCGCTTCCTCGACTTCGAGGACCGGGGCACGTGCATCCTCTTCGGTGACGGCGCGGGCGCCGTCGTGCTCTCCGCCTCGGACGAGGAGGGTGGCGGGATGGCGGGTCTGGAGATGACCACCGACCCGGACGGCGCCTACATGATCTGGCTGCCCTCGGGCGGCTCCAAGAGCCCGCCCAGCATGGAGACGGCCCGGCGCGGGGAGCACTTCATCCGCATGGAGGGCCGCGAGACCTATCGCTACGCCACGCGCACGCTGGCCGCCTCGGCCGTGGCGGCGATCGAGAGGGCCGGCTGGACGCCGGAGGAGGTGGACCTGTTCATCCCGCACCAGGCCAACGTACGCATCATCGAGGCCGTGGCCAAGGGGCTCAAGCTGCCCCTGGACCGGTTCTTCGTCAACATCGACAAGTACGGCAACACCTCCGCTGCCTCGGTCGGCATCGCGCTCGACGAGGCCGTCGCCGAGGGGCGGGTCCAGCCCGGGAACAAGCTCGTGTTCGTGGCCTTCGGCGCCGGCTTCACCTCCGGTGCCATCGCCCTGGAGTGGACCGCGGACCCGGCCGATGCCAGCCGCGGCCGGCTCGTCGAGCCGGTGGCCAGCGTGCGTGCTCCGCTCGACTGGGCCTCGGTCGACCCCATCCCGCCGCGCCTGGCGGCGGCGCTGACCGATCCTTCCGGGCCCCAGGTCCCGCTCGACGATGTCGTGCCCGGCGAGCCCGAGCACGCACACACGGAGGAGCAGCCATGATCGACCTCACCGACAAGACCGCCGTCGTCACCGGCGGCTCGCGTGGCATCGGCCGTGCCATCGCCCTGCGCCTCGCCGAGCAGGGCGCGGATGTCTGCCTCAGCTACAAGGGCAACGCTGCCGCGGCCCAGGAGGTCGTGGCCGCCATCGAGGCCCTCGGGCGCGACGGCACCGCGGTGCAGGCGGACGTGGCCCAGATGGACGCGGCCAAGCGCCTGATCGATACCGCCCTGGAGCGGCTCGGGCGTATCGATATCCTGGTCAACAACGCCGGCATCACGCGCGACGAGCTCATCATGCGCATGAAACCCGAGGACTGGACCGACGTCATCGAGACCAACCTGTCGGGCACGTTCTGGACCATCAAGGCCGCTACTCGGCCCATGATGAAAGCGCGCACGGGCCGCATCATCAACATCACCAGCGTCTCGGGCCAGGCCGGCCAGATGGGCCAGGCCAACTACTCCTCGGCCAAGGCCGGGCTCATCGGCCTGACCAAAGCCACCGCGCGCGAGCTGGCCAGTCGCGGCATCACCTGCAATGCGGTCGCTCCCGGCTTCGTCCTGACCGAGCTCACCCAGGACCTCGATGCCAAGCTCCTCGACGGCATCCGCGAGGCCACGCCGCTCGGTCGCTTCGCCACGCCCGAGGAGATCGCCGCGGCCGTGGCCTTCCTTGCCTCCGACGAGGCGGCCTACATCACCGGGCAGGTGCTGGCCGTGGATGGCGGTCTGGTGATGATGTAGGCAAGACGCTGTAGTCTTGCGCGCGATGGGACACCGCACACCGCCCCGCCTGCTCGGGCTGCTGTTGGCGCTGGTGGTCCTCGCGGGGCCGGTGCCGGCCGGGGCCGTCACGCCCGGCACCGTGGGCGCCGAGGATGGGCTGCGGGTGGCCATGGACGCGATGCGCCAGCTGGCGACCGACACGCGTTACAACCACCAGCAGAAGAAGACCACCAGGCCCAAGCCGGGCTTGCCGGTCAAGCTGGGCAAGGACGGCCGGCTGACGGTGCTGCTGGTCGGTTCCGACTGGCGCGAGAACGCCGGCGGCGAGCGTCTCGACGTGCTCATGGTGGCGACCATCGATCCCACCACCGGCCGGGCCGCGGTGGTCAGCATCCCGCGCGACATGGCCGGCATCCCGCTCGCGGGCGGCGGGAACAGCGGCGGCATGCGCGTCAACGCCCTCTACTACCTGCGCTACCGCAACCCCGCGCTCGGCCACAAGGCCATCGACCGCAAGGCCATGAAGCGGTTCAGCAAGGACATCGCGACGTTCCTCGGGACCGAGATCGACTACTGGGCCATGACCCGCTTCG
>JASFQX010000107.1:0-6079 GCA_050115215.1 Chloroflexota bacterium | reverse complement strand
CACGACGTTGGGGTTGCCGGCCAGGCACGTCGCCCGCGCCTCGCCGTCCCGCGGGTCGTACCACGCGCCGGTCGGGAGCTGGACGCAGCCCGGCAGGAGCCCCTCGTCGATGGCTGCTGCGGCCAGGCAGCCCCCGCGCGCGTTGTACAGCCGCACGACGTCGCCCTGGCCGATGCCTCGCGCCGCGGCATCGACGGGGTGCATCCTGACGATCTCTCGGCCGGCCACTTTGCGGGCGAGGCTGGCGGCGCCGAAGTCGAGCTGGCTGTGTAGACGACCGGCGGGCTGGTTCGCGATCAACTGCAGGGGATAGCTGGCTGCCAGCTCCCCACCCAGCCACTCGTCGGCCGGGAGCCAGGTGGGGTGCCCCGGGCAATCGGCGTACTCGAAGGCAGCGATCGTCGCCGAGAAGATCTCGATGCGGCCACTGGGGGTCGCGAGCGGGTGGCGCTCGGGATCGGCGCGGAAGCGACGCAGCCAACCTCCGACCTCCTCGCGCACGGGCAGCTCGAGCTCGCCCGCCTCCCAGAACTCCTCGAACCCGGGCGCCTCGATGCCGGCGTCTGCGAGCTGGCGCTGCAGTCCCGAGAAGACGTATCGGATCCATTCCTCGACATCCCGGCCCTCGGTGAAGTCGGCCTCCCGACCGAGCCGGCTGGCCAGGCGCGCGAAGATGTCGTAGTCGTCGCGCGCTTCGCCGCGTGGCGGCAGGACGCGCTGCATGGCGATGACCCCGGGGTCGTTGCGGGAAGCCCCGATGTCGTTGCGCTCGAGCGTGATCGTCGACGGCAGCACGATGTCCGCGTGCCGAGCCGTCGCCGTCCAGTACGGCTCATGCACGACGATGGTGTCAGGACGGCTGAATGCGTCGGCCAGACGGCCCAGGTCCTGGTGATGGTGGAAGGGGTTGCCCCCGGCCCAGTACACCAGCCGGATGTGGGGGTACTTGAGCATCCGGCCGTCGTAGGCGTACGGCTCGCCGGGCTGCAGCAGCATGTCGGCGATCCTGGCGACCGGGATGAATGCTCGCACCGGGTTGCGTCCCTGGGGCATCGACGGGATATCGATGGCCAGCGGCGGCTCGCCGATGTTGGCAAAGACACCGAGCGCATAGGCGAACCCGGCACCCGGCAGGCCGATGTGACCGAGCATCGCGGCCAGGGTGATGGCCATCCAGACCGGCTGCTCGCCGTGCTCCGCACGCTGCAGTCCGTGGGCCACGGTGATGAGCGTGGGCCCCGCGGCCATCCGTCGCGCCAGGTCGATGATCGTCGTCTCCGGTACCGCGCAGATCGCGCTTGCCCAGGCCGCGTCCTTGGGCTGCCCGTCGTCCTGGCCAAGCAGGTAGCGTTCGAAGACGGGGTAGCCCACGCACCAGCGGTCGAGGAATGGCCGGTCGTGACGGCCCTCTATCACCAGCGTGTGAGCGAGGCCCAGCATCAGCGCGACGTCGGTCGCGGGTCGCGGTGCGATCCACGTCGCATCGAGGTATCCCGGCATGTCGTCACGAAGCGGGCTGACGAGCACGAACTCGACGCCCCTCTCGCGGGCGGCGACGAGGGAGCCTCGGGCGCGATGCCGGGATGGCCCACCCGAGTGCACGTAGCGCGTCCGCTCCGGCATGCCGCCGAAGGCCACCACCAGGCGACCACTGCCGATGACATCAGCCCAACCCAGCCCGTCAGAGACGAGGTCCTCGTACGGGGCCAGGACCCGCGGGAGGATGACCTCGGCAGCACCGGCGCTGTAGGTGTTGACGGAACGGACGTAGCCGCCCATGGCATTCAGGAAGCGGTGCACCTGGCTCTGCGCATGGTGCACTCTTCCGGCACTGCTCCACCCGTAGGACCCGCCGAAGACCGCCTCCGGCCCGTGCTCGGCGTAGACGCGCCCGAGCTCGCGCGCGAGCAGGTCCAGGGCTTGCTCCCAGGGCACACGTACGAACGCATCGCGGCCGCGCCGCCGGTCCGGACCTGGCCCATCCTCGAGCCAGCCTCGCCGGACCGCCGGAGCGAGGACGCGCGCGTCGGCCTCGGCAGCAGCCTCGAGGTTGGCGAGCAAGGGCGCGGGATCCGGGTCGGCGGGATTGGGCCGGACGCGCACCCGGCCCTGCTCGACGCGGGCCAGGAACGAACCCCAGTGTGAGGAATGCGGGTGCTCGTTCGCAGCTCGATCCACGTCGCTCCAGGTGTGTCTCTCCGGAGGCGTCACGATGCCGCCCTCGCCAGCGGACTGTCAAGTTGGTGCCAGGATCGCCAGACCCGCTCAGGCACACATCGCCGGGGTGAACATCCGTACAGTTGACGAACTGATGTACGATTGTCCGGCCACCCGGCATCCCCCACTTGATGGCCCGGCCACCGGGCGAGGAGGCACGAGCATTCGATGACCACAGCGACGAAGAGCCCATGGGTGGAAGAGGTCGAGCGGGTGGCCAACCGCATCCGGCTGCGCGTGCTCGAGCACGTCCTGCGCAACAACGGTGGCTACCTCAGTCAGGCGTGCTCGTCGGCCGAACTCTTCGCCACGCTGTACACGCGCGTGATGGACCTGGGACCGAGCACCGCGCCGATGCTGCCGCCCCGCTACCAGGGCGTTCCCGGTCCGGACAATCCCGACTATCCGCGCGGCGGCGCGTACAACGGCGGCATCCGGCCGGACAAGGATCAGTTCATCTTCTCGCCGGCCCACTACGCGCTCATCCTGTACGCGACGCTCATCGAGGTGGGCCGGCTGGCCCCGGAGGCACTCGACGAGTTCAACGTCGACGGCAGCACCGTCGAGATGATTGGGCACGAGCACTCGCCCGGCGTCGATACCACGACCGGCTCGCTGGCGCAGGGGATCAGCCAGGCTGGTGGCTTCGCGCTTGCCCGCAAGCTCCTCGGCGAGGGTGGCCGCGTGTGGGTCCTCATGAGCGACGGTGAGTTCCAGGAAGGCGAGGTCTGGGAAGCCCTCGCGGCGATGGCCTTCTACGGACTCGACAACGTCGGCATCTACGTCGATGTGAACCAGCAGCAATGCGACGGCGAGGTCAGCACGACCATGCTCACCGATCCGCTCCCGGACCGCCTCGCGGCCTTCGGTGCCCGTGCCATCTCGGTGGACGGTCACGATGTCGAGGCCCTGGCGGCTGCCTCGGCACCGGTCCAGGACGGCAAGCCCCTGGTGGTGCTGGCCAACACGGATCCTACTCGCTGCATGAACCTGCTCGAGCAGCGTCGGCCGAAGCTGCACTACGTGCGTTTCGCCTCCGCCGATGAGCGGGCCGAGTACGAGGCGATGTACGAGACGCTGAAGGGGACGATCGAGTGGAAGTCGTAGCCAACCCGCACGCGCACAACTTCGTCGCCTGGTCGGCGGACAAGCCGAAGGTCATCGTCCTCTCGGCCGACCTCACGAACTCGACCGAGATCGGCGCCTGGAGCAAGACGTATCCGGAGCGCTTCTTCTCGTTCGGCCTGGCCGAGCAGAACATGATGGGCTTTGCCGCCGGGCTGGCCAGGCGCGGGTTCTTCCCTTACCTCCACACCTTCGCGGTCTTTCTCTATCGCCGTCCCTACGACCAGCTGGCGATGTCGGTGGCCTATCCCAACCTGCCGGTGCGCCTGATCGGCTTCCTGCCCGGCATCATCTCGCCGGGCGGCGCGTCCCACCAGGCCATCGAGGACGTGGCCATCTTGCGGGCCACGCCCAACATGACCGTGCTCGACATGGGCGATGCGACCGACGTGGAGACGTGCCTCGATGAGATCCAGGCCGTGAACGGCCCGGTCTACGTGCGCATGCTGCGCGGTGAGGTGCCGCGCCTGTTCGATCGGTCGGAGCCGTTCGTCCTCGACCGGGCCCGCGTCCTGTCGCATGGTCGGGACCTGACCATCCTGTCGTCCGGCATCTGCACCGAAGAGGCGATGCGTGCCACGAACGTGCTCCGCGAGCGGGGGATCTCGATCACCCACCTGCATGTCTCCACGCTCAAGCCATTCACCGACCCGCAGGTCGTGGAGGCCATCGCCGAGGCGCAGCAGGGCGTGATCACGATGGAGAACCACACCATCGTGGGCGGCCTCGGATCGGCCGTGGCAGAGCTCATGGCCGAGAGCGGGGCCGGCAAGAAGCTGCTGCGCATCGGCATCCAGGATCGCTACTCCCATGGCGCCACGCGCCATACCCTGATGAAGGAGAACGAGCTCGATGCCCTCTCGCTGGTGCGCGGCGTGGAGCGGCTCACGACATCCCGGCTTGACATCACCGAGGATGACCTGGCGGCGGTGCGAATCGACGCCGTCCACAGCGAGGCCAAGGCCGAAGCCCTGTGAGGGCTCGAACGTGAACACGATGCGCGCCGCCGTCTACTACGCCAACGCGGATGTGCGGGTGGAGGAGCGACCGATCCCGCGCATCGGCCCGGGCGAGGTCCTCGTCAAGACCGAGGCCTGCGGCCTGTGTGGCGGCGAGGCCATGGAGTGGTACCTGGCCCCGCGGGCGCCCAAGATCCTGGGCCACGAACCGGCCGGCGTGATCGCCGAGGTCGGCGAGGGGGTGACGGGCTTCGCGGTGGGGGACCGTGTCTTCGTCCACCACCACGTGCCCTGCCGCACATGCCGTGACTGCCAGCGAGGCGCCCCCACCTACTGCGCCACCTACTCCAAGACACACATCGATCCGGGCGGGTTCGCCGACTACTTCCGCGTGCCCGCGGAGAACGTCCCCGAGATGCTGCGGCTGCCCGATCACGTCTCCTTCGAGGAGGCCTGCGTCATCGAGCCGATGTCGGACTGCCTGTACGGGCTCCAGACGCTGCGCGTCGTCAGCGGCGACACCATCGCGGTGCAGGGCGCCGGCTTCATGGGCCTGTGCTTCGTCCAGCTCGCCCGGCTCTACCCCTTCGCCCGCATCGTCGCCCTTGACTTCAGCGACTGGCGCCTGGAACGGGCGCGGGAGCTGGGGGCCACCCACACCATCAACCCCAGGCGTGAGGATGCGCCTGCCGCGCTCAGGGACATCAACGACGGCCGCCTGGCCGATGCCGTCGTCTCGACGGCGCCGTCGGCGAAGGCCTGGGAGGCCGCCCTGGACCTGGTCGGGACCGGGGGGACCCTTCACGTCAACGCGCCGCCGCATCCCGACGATCGTGTCCAGGTGGACCCCAACCGGCTGTACTTCAACGGCATCACCATCAACAACGCCTACTCCTCCACGCAGGTCGAGACGACCGCCGTGCTCGAGTTCATCGCGGCCGGCCGGGTCGACGCGAGATCCCTGGTCACCCACCGCTTCGGGTTCGATGGCGTGGCCGAAGGCATCGACCTCATCGTGCAGGCGGGTGAATCCATCAAGAGCGTGATCATCCCGTCGCTGACCGAGACGAGCTGACGAGCCAAGCAGAAAGGAAGGTCGACCCCATGCTGTACCCGGAGCTGCGCAAGGAAGTCTGTGCCATGAACAAGGAGCTGCCGCAGCAGGGCCTGGTGGTCTGGACGGGCGGCAACGTCAGCGCCATCGTGCGCGAGGAAGGGCACGTCATCATCAAGCCCAGCGGCCTGCGCTTCCACGACCTGACCCCCGAGAACATGGTCGTCACCGACCTCGACGGCAACGTCGTGGAGGGCACGCTGAAGCCATCGGTGGACCTTGGCATCCACAACTACGTCTACCGCCACCGGCAGGACATCGGTGGCATCACCCACACCCACTCGCCGTATTCGACCGCCTTCGCCCTGCTGGGCAAGCCGCTTCCGGCAGCGCTCACGCCGTTCAGCCACATCGTCGGCCGGGCCATCCCCTGCACCGAGTATGTCAAGCCCGCGACCGACGAGACGGGTGAGGCCATCGTGCGCGTCGGCGGGGACGGACTGGCCGTCCTCGTGAACCGCCACGGGCCCTTCAGCTTCGGCCCCTCCGCGGAGGACTCGGTCAAGGTGGCCACCTACATGGAGGAGGCCGCCCGCACCATCTTCTATGCCACGGCCATGGGCGGCGAGATCACCGAGCTGCCGCAGGAGGAGCTGGAGCGCAGCTTCGGCTGGTACCACAGCCACTACGGTCAAGATCCGCACTGATGGCCCTGCGCGTCACG
>JASFQX010000106.1:0-6110 GCA_050115215.1 Chloroflexota bacterium | reverse complement strand
GAGGATCTCAGCGCCACCGAGCTCAGGGACGCGGGCATCGTCGAGCGGCTCGGACTGGTCTGCCCGGTCGACCAGGGCCGCCTGTCGCCGCCGCGCCGCTTCAACCTCATGTTCAAGACGCACATGGGTCCGGTGGAGGATGAAGGCGCGATCGTCTACCTGCGTCCCGAGACCGCCCAGGGCTCGTACGTCAACTTCAAGAACGTGCAGGTCTCCAGCCGCAAGAAGGTGCCCTTCGGCATCGCCCAGATCGGCAAGTCCTTCCGCAACGAGATCAGCCCCGGCAACTTCGTCTTCCGCATGCGCGAGTTCGAGCAGATGGAGATGCAGTACTTCGTGCGCCCGGGCGAGGCTGCTGCCGAGGCCTTCGAGGAGTGGCTGCCCGCGCGCCGGGCCTGGTACGAGCGCTACGGCGTGACGCCTGAGCGGCTCCGCCTCCGGGAGCACGCCGAGGACGAGCTGGCCCACTACGCCAAGAAGGCCATCGACGTCGAGTACCGCTTCCCCTTCGGCTGGAAGGAGCTCGAGGGTGTCCACAACCGCGGTGACTTCGACCTCGGCTCGCACGCGAAGGCGTCAGGCGAGAACCTGGAGTACTTCGATCCCAAGGCGGAGGAGCACTTCATCCCCTGGGTCGTGGAGGCGGCGGCCGGCGCCGACCGTGCCGCCTTCACCTTCCTCATCGATGCCTATCGCGAGGAGCAGCTGGAGAACGGCATGCGCGTGGTGTTGCGCCTGCACCCCGACATGGCGCCCTACAAGGTGGCCGTGCTGCCGCTGCTCAAGAAGCGGCCCGAGATCGTGGAGCTCTGCCACCGCATCAAGACCGACCTGCAGCGGGACATCATGGCCGTCTACGACGACACCGCTGCCATCGGCAAGCTCTACCGGCGGCAGGACGAGATCGGCACGCCCTGGTGCGTGACCGTCGACGTAGAGTCGCTCGAGGACGGCGCGGTCACCGTGCGTGATCGCGACAGCATGGGCCAGGAACGCGTGCCGGTCGAGAACGTCAAGCGCGTCATCCTCGACAAGATGGCGGCCGCCCGGGCCGGCTGACCGTCAGACCTGCACCTGGCCGCAGGCGGCCTCCTCGAGGCTCATCCGCTCGCGCTGGTGCTACTCGAGCCGGCAGCCGGCAGCCTCCGCGTCCTCGAACGTCATCCGGGTGAGCGTGAGCTCGGCGCCGGCGCACTCCCAGTGCGTGTCGCGGCCCACGATCCGCTCGCACGTGCCGTCAGGCCTGAGGCAGTAGTCGGCCGAGCCCTCAGGGGCGTAGAGCTCCAGCCCGGGCAGGCCGGCGTATTCATCCTGGACAAGCGCGTCGATGGCCGCGTTGATGGCCCCGGTTCGTCCGTCCTCGGGGACGGCCGAGCGATAGTCGGCCAGCGCGAGGGCCATGTAGGCGGCGGCCGCCCTGGCGTCTCCCGCCTCATCGGCCTCCCGCGCTGCGAGGACCATCTCGATGACGCGCCGCTCCGGCGGCACCTGGGGGCCGATCCGCCGGCGGATCGCGAGCGTGGGTCCGAGCTCCGCGAGTGCCTCGGCCCAGGCCGTCCTGAACCTCTCGCCGCCGAGCTTGTCGTTGGCCGTCTCGTCCTGGACGACCGTGTGGATGCCGACGCGGTCCACCTCCCTGGCGACGGTCGACAGCAGCCGGGACGCTCGCTTCGGACCCTTCTGGTCGATGGTCTCCGGGCTCACCTCGTCCCAGCCGAGCCCCCGGAAGTCGGCGCGGATCTGCCGCCCGCCGCTGTCCTCGCAGCTCGTCGAGTCGGGCGGCTGGCCCATGACCGTGTAGGAGTCGTCGTTCCAGACGCAGAGGTCGATCACGCCGATCACGCCCTCGTCACCCAGGCTCCACATGGCCAGCGACAGGTCATCGCGATCGTAGCCTCCGGACCTGATGAACGCCTCGATCCGCCGGTACAGCGTGGGGTGGTCGCTCCTGGTCCGCGACCACGTGTACCGGTACAGCAGCGTGGCGATGTCGATCATCGCCATCGCCGCGTCGGGGTCGGACGCATGGAGGCGTCCGGCGAGCCTGGCCAGCTCCACGATCCGTTCGACCTCGTCGTCGCCGAGACCGGCGATGAAGTAGCGGGTGATGGCTGGCCCGACCTCGGTGACCGCCTGCTGGTAGCCCTCGCTCGTGAGCGGCACGCGCGCCAGCCGGTCGGCGATGACGTCGATGATGCTTGGCCTCGACGGTCCCACCATGGCGGCCGCCGAGCCCTCGGCTGCCGACGGTGCCTCGGGCGGGCGGTCCTCCGCGGCGACGGCCGTCCCCGACATCGCGACCATGAGCGCGAGCCAGAGACCGAAGGTGAGCATGACGTCGACCCGGCGCATGACGAGACCTCTTCCATCCCTGCGATGTGCCATCGACCGTACGGTTCCGCTGGCGCGGCTGTCCAGAGGCGGGGGGCCCGGATCGATCGCCTGGCTCACCGGTGTGTGGTCATCCTGTGCCTTGATCGGGGCTGCCCCAGCGCAAGGCGCGGCTGACGCGGGCTACGTGCCGACCTCGGCGCCGGCCTCGCCGGTGGCGGTGGCCTTGGCGATGGCGCCGGGCAGCAGCTCGTTGACCCTGTCGAGGTAGCGCTCGATCGCGCGCGCGGCCCGCTTGCCGTCGCCCATGGCCAGGATGACCGTGGCCGCGCCGCGCACGATGTCACCGCCGGCGAAGATGCCGGGCACCGAGGTCATGCCGTCGTCGTCGACGACGAGATAACCCCACTCGTTGATCTTGAGGTCGGGCTCGGACGAGGTCAGCATGGGGTTGCTGCGGGTGCCGATGGCGACCACGACCATGTCGCAGTCGATGACGTACTCCGAGTCGGCGATGGGCTTCGGGCGCCGCCGCCCTGAATCGTCGGGCTCACCCAGCTCCATCATCCGGCATTCGATGCCGCTGACCCAGCCCTCGTCGTTGCCGATGATGCGCACCGGGGAGGCCATCAGCTCGAAGGTGACACCTTCCTCCTCCGCGTGGTGGACCTCCTCTGCCCGGGCGGGCAGCTCTTCCTTGCCGCGGCGGTAGACGATGGTCGCCTCCTTGGCGCCGAGCCGGCGCGCGGTGCGCACCGCGTCCATGGCCACGTTGCCGCCGCCCACGACCACCACCTTCTGGCCGTGGAGCACGGGCGTGTCGGTATCCTCGCGGAACGCACCCATGAGGTTGACGCGGGTGAGGTACTCGTTGGCCGAGTAGACGCCCTTGAGCTCCTCGCCGGGGATGTCCATGAACACCGGCAGGCCGGCCCCCACCGCGAGGAAGACCGCGTCGTAGTCCTGGCGCAGCTCGCGCAGGGTCCAGGTCTTGCCCACGATGGCGTTGACCTCGATGGTCACGCCCAGGCTCTTGAGGCGGTCGACCTCCTTCTGCACGATGTCCTTGGGCAGGCGGAACTCGGGGATGCCATAGATGAGCACGCCGCCGGGGGCATGGAAGGCCTCGAAGATGGTGACCTGGTGGCCGGACTTGGCCAGCTCGCCGGCAGCGGTCAGGCCGGCCGGCCCGGAGCCGACGATGGCCACGCGCCGGCCGGTCTCGGGGCTGACGTTGGACTTGAGCTCGTCGAGGTGGTCCTGGGCCCAATCGGCCACGAAGCGCTCGAGCGCCCCCACGGCCACGGGCTCGCCCTTCTTGGCCCTGATGCACAGACCCTCGCACTGCGTCTCCTGCGGGCACACACGCCCGGTGACGCAGGGCAGGGCGTTGTCGTCCAGCAGCGACTCGGCCGCGCCGTGGAGGTCCCCCTCCGCGAGGAGGCTGATGAAGCTGGGGATGTTGACCCGTACGGGACAGCCGTCGATGCAGCGCGGGTTGCGACAGTCGAGACACCGCTCCGCCTCTTCCATGGCCAGGGCCTGGGAGTAGCCGAGGTTGACTTCCTTGAAGTCCATCGAGCGGATGACGGCGGACCGGGATGGGACCTCGTGTCGCTCGATCTGCATCCGTTCCTTGGGGGAGAGGTCGGGACGCTCGGTCATCTAGGGCTGTCTCCTCCGGCGGCCTCGGCGAGGCCCTCGATCATGCACCGGTTGGCCCCGAAGGCGGCCTTCTCGGTGTCCCGATACATGGCCAGCCGGTCGGCCAGCTGCTTGAAGTCGACCTCGTGCGCGTCGAACTCCGGCCCCTCCACGCAGGCGTAGACGGTCTTGCCCCCGACGCTGACGCGGCAGCCGCCGCACATGCCGGTGCCGTCCACCATGATGGCGTTGAGCGAGACGGTGGTGGGGACGTCGAACTCCCTGGTCACGTTGGCGACCGCGCCCATCATCGGCACGGGGCCGACGGCGTAGACGTGATCGACGCCACCCTCGGTGAGCATGTCGTGGAGCTCCTCGGTCACGAAGCCATGGCGGCCGTAGGAGCCGTCGTCGGTGCACACGCGCACCTCGCCGTAGCGCTCGAGCTCCGGCTCGAAGATGACCCACTCCCTGGAGCGGCCGCCGATGATGCTGGTGACCTGCACGCCCCGTGCCGCCAGCCCCTGGGCCATGGGGTGCACGACGGCGGTGCCCACGCCCCCGCCCACGCAGACGGCGTGGCCGTGGTCGATGAGCTCGGTCGGCTCACCCAGGGGACCGGCGACGTCCTGGATGGCGTCGCCGACCTGCAGCATGCACAGGTCGCAGCTGGTCTTGCCCACGGCCTGGATGGTGAGCGTGATGGTGCCGGCCTCGGGGTCGGCGTCGGCGATGGTCAGGGGCACGCGCTCCGCACCTTCGCCGAGCCTGACGATGACGAACTGTCCGGGCTGTCGCACCTTGGCCACGCGGCTGGCCTCGATCACGAGCCGGGTGACGTTGGGGGAGAGGACCTCTCGCTGGACGACTGGATGCATGTCTCCCTACGACCGACTGGCTGCGTTCAGACGCGTGTTTGCTGGCGGCTGGTCCATGGAATGTGCACCTCCGTGCACGTCATTCTGGCAGACCGATGGTCACACGTCGACCGGCACCGCCCGGGCTCAGCTCGTGACCGTCTTGCCCTTGGGCCAGTAGAGCTCCTTCTTGACGTGGAACTCGGGGAAGTCGCGCTTCATCAGGACCTGCTCGACGTTGACGATCATCTCCGGGTTGCCACAGAGGTAGACGACCGTCCCATCCGGATCCAGGCCCTGGGCCGCGCACACGTCCTCGACCACCGCTTCGGCGCGACCGGTGTAGCCGGTCCAGCCCTTGTTCCGGGGGTCGTCGGGCCGGGAGATGGTGGGGACGTAGGTCATGGGGTACGAGCCGTCCGCCTGCCACCCTTCGAGCAGCTCGCGATAGCCCAGCTCGTCCTGGTAGCTGCAGCCGTGGAGCATGACCGTCTTCCGAGGCGTGCCCACGTGCTTGAGGTGCTGGCTCATGGCGATGAAGGGAGCGATGCCGGTGCCGGTGGACACGAACAGGTGCGCGCGATCGTCGTCCGGCTCGAGCATGAAGCGGCCCTTGGGCCCGATCATGCGCATCTGGTGACCGACGGGCAGGCGCCACAGCAGCGTGGTGAAGCGGAGGACGGGCACGAGGCGCACGTAGAACTCGAAGCCGTCCTCGCCCGTGTCACCCGGTGCCGAGGCCACCGAGTAGGGCCGCTGGTGGAGCTTGTCATCGGCGTAGACACCGATGGTCATGTACTGGCCGGGCTCGAAGTCGGGCATGGGCCCGTCGGTCCGGACCCAGAATCGCGCCAGCGAGTCGGTGTCGTCCTCGCGCTTCACGAGCGTGGCGTTGTACTTCTCCGCCGTGGGCTCGATCACGCGTGTGTCGTGGTGGTGGTCGGTCATGACCCTGAGTGTACGAGTCCGCGGCCGAACCGGCTGGGCGCGGGAACGGATCGCTGCCCCATCCGCGGCCCTCCTCCCTGGACCTGTTGCGGGCGGCCACTGAGACTGTGCCTCAAGGGGCCGGATGGCCGTGGCCCACCTCCCGCGTTGCTTTATCATGCGGGTTGTCCAGATACCGACGCTGCGGCGCCCCATGCCCGCCAGCCCACATCCCGAGGTCACCCTGTCTATGTCTGCTTCGACCCGTCCCCAAGTCGCTGCCAAGCGATACGTCTACGCCTTCGGCGCTGGTGAGGCCGAGGGTGACGGCACCATGCGCGATGTCCTCGG
>JASFQX010000105.1:0-6219 GCA_050115215.1 Chloroflexota bacterium | reverse complement strand
CGATGATGTAGTCGTACTCGTCCTCGGTCTCGAACTGGATCGTGTTGACCGCCTCCGGATCGACGTGGAGGTAGATGAAGACGACGTCCGTGGATATCTCCATATCCGTCTTCAGCGGCGGATCCCCGGCGAACTGGATGCTCACCGAGACGCGCGACCCATCTTCAGGCTGGCTGAAGGTGACCGCCACGATGTCAGGCGCATCGCCGATCGCGTCACTGAGTGGATCCTCGGTTCGCTCCGCCGCGCAGACCGCGCTGCTGCCCGCCAGCGCGAGCACGATCGCACCCGCCGTGATGGTCCAGGACCTTGACATGACCGCCTCCTCCGGGGCCAGCTGGCCCCAGGCCCACGCTACGGCGCGATCGGCGCGGTGGCCAGTGACGAACGACCCTCGTGCGTCGCGCACCGGCGCTGGACCGGCAGTGGGATGATGGTGCGGCGATGTCTCGGTCGGTCCTCTCCCGCGCGCTCGTGCTGGCCCTGGTCCTGAGCCTGCTCGCGCTCGTACCCGCCGAGGCGGCGAGCGCCAGGATCATCAAGGCCGCGCCGCGCTCGACGGGAGCCGTGGCCCTCACCTTCGACGACGGCTGGAACCACAAGGCCTGCAGCCAGATCGCCGACATCCTGCGGGCGCGCAACGTCACCGGCACCTTCTTCATCAACGGACGTGAGCTGGAGAAGCGACCGTGGACATGGCGGCGCATCCTCGAGGGCATGCCGGTGGGCAACCACACCTACGCCCACAAGCGCCTGACCGGGCTGGCCAACGATGCCATCCGGCGCCAGCTTCAGCGCAACGAGAACGTGCACGAGCGCATCCTCGGCCGGCCCATGCTCAAGCTCTTCCGGCCGCCCTATGGCGTCTACAGCGACCGGGTCCGTCGGGTCGCGGCCGAGGCAGGCTACCGGCGCATGGTGCTGTGGAACGTCCAGCCCCACGACTGGTCGCCGGAGACCACCGCCCGGCAGATCGTGAAGCGAGCCACCGGGGCCCGCCGCGGGTCGATCATCCTGCTGCACTGCCGCTACGGGGCAACGGTGAAGGCGCTGCCCAGGATCATCCGTCACTACAAGGAGCGCGGCATCAGGCTCGTCGGCCTCGATGAGCTGCTCGACCGCTAGCCGAGGTGCCGGCGCTTACCCGGCCTCAAGGGCCTCGGCCACGATCGAGGCCAGGGGCCGGCCGCTCACCTGCGCCAGCTCGTAGCGCACGCGCGTCACCGGCTTGTTCAGCTCGAGCAGGCCACCCAGGTCGATGGGCGTGGCAGCCAGCACGACGTCGGCGTCGACCAGGTTCAGCGTCTCGGTGAGCTCGGCCATCTGGGTCTCGCCGTAGCCCATGGCCGGTACCAGCGGCTCGAGGCGCGGATAGCGCGTGAGAACGCCCAGGATCGAGCCCACCGCGACCGGCTTGGGCTCGACCAGCTTGGCGGCGCCGAAACGCCGGGCCGCCACCACGCCGGCGCCGTAGGTCATGCCGCCGTGGGTCAGGGTGGGGCCGTCCTCCACGACCACGACGCGCCGGCCTTCGATCGAGGGGCCCTCCAGCACCAGGTCGGAGCGGGCCGTCAGGACCTCCGCCTCGGGGTTGAGCTCCTCCACCGACCGGCTGACCGTGGCCAGGTCCTCGTCGCTGGCCGAGTCGACCTTGTTGATGACCACCACGTCGGCCAGGCGCAGGTTGGTCTCGCCCGGATGGAAGCGCTGCTCGTGACCCGGTCGCAGGGGATCGGCCACCACGATGTGGAGGTCCGGCAGGAAGAAGGGCAGGTCGTTGTTGCCGCCGTCCCAGAGGATGACGTCGGCCTCCTGCTCGGCCTCACGCAGGATGGCCTCGTAGTCGACGCCGGCGTAGACCACGCGCCCGGCCTCCAGGTGCGGCTCGTACTCCTCGCGCTCCTCGATGGTGGCGTGGTGCCGGGCCAGGTCTTCGTAGCTGCCGAAGCGCTGCACGCGCTGGGCGACGAGATCTCCGTAGGGCATCGGGTGGCGGACCACGACCGGGGTCCGGCCCTGCTCGGCCAGCGCGGCCGCGACGGCACGCGTGGTCTGGCTCTTGCCGCAGCCTGTGCGCACGGCGCAGACCGCGACCACGGGCTTGCTCGACTCGAGCATCATGCCGCGCGGGCCGATGAGCCCGAAGTCCGCGCCGGCCGACATCGCGCGCGAGGCGGCGTGCATGACCGTCTCGTGTGGCACGTCGCTGTAGCTGAAGACCACGAGGTCCACGTCGTGCTCGTAGACGAGCCCTTCGAGATCCTGCTCGGGCACGATGGGGATGCCGTCCGGGTACAGCTCGCCGGCGAGCTCGGGCGGGTAGCGTCGGTCATCGATGCCGGGGATCTGCGTGGCCGTGAAGGCGACCACCTCGGCACCGGGGTCATCGCGATAGACCACGTTGAAGTCATGGAAGTCGCGCCCCGCGGCTCCCATGATGATGACCTTCGTGCGTTCCACGACAGCCTCCCAACCGCCCCCGGGCAGCGCTCGACGCCGTGCCTTCGAGGTGCACCAACGGTGGCTCACGGAGGTACCGCTCGGTAGGGCCCTTCGGCCCCTCCGGGGTGTCGGTGTCAGGCAGCGAGGAGCGGGACCCCGTAGGCCGCGAATGCCTTGTCCCGCGTGACGATGGTCAGCCCCTCGGCTTGCGCCTGGGCGATGAGGATCCGGTGGAACGGATCGGCGTGATGGGGCGGGAGGGCGTCCACCGCCTGAGCATGCAGCACGCTGATGGGCAGCTCAAGGAAGCCGCAGGCATCGAGGCCCCGACCACATCGGTCGGAGCGTGGAGCCGGCCATTCGCTCGCTTGATCGACATCTCCCAGGCGGTCGCGGCGCTGAGGTACACGATCGATCGTGGAGACGCGATGGCCGCTCGAGCCTCGGTCGAGAGGGCCGCTCCGCCGGCCATCCACCGAGTCAAGCCGCGATCGGCCCGCGGTCCTCAGCGGCCGGCCCGCCGGTCCTCCAGGCGCTCTCGGGTGGGCACGAGCCACATCACGTCGTAGGGTCCCAGCTCGACGCGCAGCGTGCCGCCGGTGGCGTTCCAGTGTTCGCCGGCGACCAGGTCGTACCAGTTGGCGTCCGAGACGCCGAGCTCATCGATGTCGCACTCGACGGTCACGACCTCGCCGGTGATGTTGGTCAAGGTGAGCACGCGCCGGTCGCCTTCGGGCGAGACGCGCAGCACCGCGAAGACGCTGGGGGAGGGCCTGAGCACACGCATCTCGCCCCGGGGGTGGAAGGCCCGCAGGCGCGTACGCATCTTGGAGATCTCGCGTTGCTCGAGCCGCAGCAGCGAGCGCTTGGAGCCGGGCTGGTGCAGGTGCTCGCGGAAGATCTCGGTATCGATGACGCCGCGGTTCACGTCCCGCCTGACCCCGGTCCGCTCCACCAGCGCATGATCGTTGGGCAACGCGATGGCGCCGTGGGTATAGATGCCGGGGACACCCTTGAGCACAAGCGCGACGGAGCGGCTGGCCACGTAGCGCTTGACCTGCAGCGCGATGGGCTCCGTGCTGCCGTCGACGTTGATGGCACTCCACCAGGTGCTGTTGATCTCGTACGGCTCCTCGCCCTGGGCGGTGGCCTTGTACGAGATGTAGGCGCCGTGCTCGCGAGCGTGCTCGATCAGGGCCGCGACCTGCTCTCGCGTGAGGATGCCCTTCACCCCCTGGAGCCCGATCCCATCGTGGGTGTCGAGCATGTTGAGCAGGTGTGTCCGGCCGGAGGGCAGCTCCAGCCCGGCTGCCCACTCGCTGATGGCGGTCGTGTCCTCGCTGTAGAACGTGTGCAGCACCAGCGGCGGCAGGGCGAAGTTGTAGACCATGTGTGCTTCGTCGTGGCCGTTGCCGAAGTAGCTGATGTTCTGCTGGTGGGGCACGTTGGTCTCGGTTACCAGCGCCACGCTCGGAGCCACCGTGTCGAGCACGTCCCGCAGCAGCTTGATGATCTCGTGCGTTTGGGGCAGGTGGATCGACTCGGTGCCCGGCTCCGACCAGAGGTAGGTGACCGCGTCGAGGCGGATGATGTCGGCCCCCCGCCGGACGTAGAAGAGCAGGGCTTCCAGCACCGCCAGCAGGACCGCCGGGTTGCGGAAGTTGAAGTCGATCTGGTCGGGCGAGAACGTCGTCCAGATGTACTTGGGGCCGTCGATCGTCTCGTAGCGGGTGAGGATGTCCGAGGTCCGCGGCCGGAAGATCTTGCTCCGCTGCTCGACGGTCAGGTCGTCGGGCGAGTCGTAGGCGATGAAGAAGTCGCGGTATTGGGGGTCGCCACGCAGGTAGCCACGGAACATCTCCGAGCGCGAGGACGCGTGATTGAAGACCGCGTCGAACATGAGGTCGTAGTCGAACGCCAGCTCCCGCACCTGGTCCCAGTTCCCGACCTTCGGATCGACCGACTTGAAGTCGACCACGGCGAACCCGCGATCGGACGAGTAGGGGAAGAAGGGCAGCATGTGGATGGTGTTGACCGAGTCGTAGTAGGTCTCCACGAAGCGGTGGAGGGCTTCGATGCCGGTCGCCTCGCGACTGCGCACGGCGTCCGCGTAGGTGATGAGGATGAGGTCGCGCTCGGTGAAGCGCTCGTCGGGATCGAGCGCGGCTTCGAACTCGATGAGCTCTGGCGGCTTGTGCGCGTGGTGGACCTTGAGGATGCGCTCCAGCTCCGGCATCCACCGCTCGGCCGTCTCGCGACCGTAGAGGAACGCCAGCCGCTCGAGCATGTGCTCGTGGACCGCCGGGTCGATCTCCAGCAGCGGTCGGCCGAAGTCCGGATCGCGCTGGTAGGGGATGCGATTGGCCATCCTGCTCCCTCCGAGTCCAACCTGGCGAGCCTGCTGACGCGAGGCTATCACCGGGGGCCACCGGCCGGAGGGCCTGAGCCGTGCGGACGATGCGACGTCGTCCACACCGGGCGAGTCGGCGCCAGGCACGACCATCGGTTCACTTGACGGGGGACCACCCAAGACCGACAGTCAATGGTCCGGACGGCACCAGGTCGCCCGCGGGTCAGAGGTGAGTCATGCCTGAGACGCTCGAAGACAAGCTCGTCGTCGGCATCTCCTCGCGTGCCCTCTTCGACCTCGCGGCGGCCAACGAGGTCTTCGAGCAGCACGGCCTCACGGCCTACCGCGAGCACCAGCGCGAGCATGAGCGGGAGGTGCTCGAGCCCGGGACGGCCTACCCCCTGGTGAAGGGTCTGCTGGCGGTCAACGAACGTGCCGGCGAGCAGCTGGTCGACGTCATCATCGTCAGCCGCAACGACGCCGATTCGGCCATGCGGGTACTGCGCTCGATCGAGGCGCACGGGCTGGCCATCAGCCGCGGGGTCTTCCGCGGGGGACGTGATCCCTGGCCCCTGCTGCCGGCCCTCAGCTGCGACGTCTTCCTCAGCGCGGAGCCGTCTCAGGTGCTGCGGGCGCGCGAGGAAGGCGTGGCCGCGGCGCTCATCCTGCCCAGTGCCCAGCCGGCCGACGAGGACATCTCCGAGGTGCGCATCGCCTTCGACGCGGACGCGGTGCTCTTCGATGCCGAGTCCCAGAAGGTCTACGACGAGCAGGGTCTCGATGCCTTCCACGAGCACGAGGCGGCGCACGCGGGCGAGCCCATGTCGCCGGGCCCCTTCCGGCCCTTCCTCGACGGGTTGGCCCGTATCCAGGCCCGCTTCGGGGCGGCTTCACCGGTGCGCACGGCGCTGGTCACCGCGCGGGCCGCGCCGGCCCACATCCGTGTCGTGAACACGCTGCGCGCATGGGGCGTGACCGTCGACGAGACCTACTTCCTCGGTGGCGTCGACAAGACCGAGGTGCTCAAGGCCTTCGGCGCCCACATCTTCTTCGACGACCAGCACATCCACGTCACGCGCGCCGCGGCCAAGGTGCCCGCGGCCCAGGTGCTGTGGCCGGAAGACGACCTGCCCGCCGCAGCCGGATCGAAGCCGACGGTCGCCGGGGCACGAGGCACGACCCGCAGCCAGAGCGCTACGCCGGCTCCTCCGCGTGGAGCGAAGCGTCAGGCGGCCCCACGCGCACGGGCCAGAAGCGCACGCTGAGCCCGGCGCGCGTCGGCGAGCAGCACATGGGGCCGGCATGCACCTCGACCTCGGGCGGGAAGGCCGCCAGCCGCAGGAAGCGCCAGCCGTCCTCGTCGGCGACCCGGTAGCGGATCGTGACCGCGTCGCCGACGCGGCTGGCCCGGAAGGTGAGGGCGCGGC
>JASFQX010000104.1:0-6238 GCA_050115215.1 Chloroflexota bacterium | reverse complement strand
CCCTGGCCCATCTGGCGCTGCCCGTCATCGGCCAGGGCACGGTGGAGGTCGAGGGCCAGGTCATGCCGGCGGCGGCGGCGCTGGCCTCGGCCGGGCTGGAGCCGCTCGCGCTCGAGCCCAAGGAGGGCCTGGCGCTGCTCAACGGCACCCAGCTGATGAGCGCCATCGGGGCGCTGGTCCTGGCCGGGGCGGACCGGCTCGCCCGCACCGCCAGCGTGGCCGCGGCTATCTCCGTCGAGGCGCTGCGGGGCACCGAGGTCGCGTTCAGTGCCGCGCTGCAATCGACCCGGCCGCATCCGGGCCAGGTGCAGACGGCGGCCGAGATGCGCTGGCTGCTGCGCGACTCGACCATCCAGGCCGCGCACCACGGGCACGACCACCGCGTGCAGGACCCCTACTCGCTGCGCTGTGTGCCGCAGGTCCACGGCGCGGCCCGCGATGCCCTCGACCACCTCCGTCGCGTGCTGGACATCGAGCTCAACTCCGCCACCGACAATCCGCTCGTGTTCCCCGAGGGCGGGAGCGTGCCGGAGGAGGCCCTGGCCACCGGTCGCGGCCTGGTCATCAGCGGCGGCAACTTCCACGGCCAGCCTGTGGCGCTCGCGCTCGACCACGCCAAGCTGGCCATCGCGGAGCTGGGCTCGATCAGCGAGCGCCGGATCGCGCTGCTCCTCGACCCTCGCCTCAACGACGGCCTGCCCGCCTTCCTCGGGGCCGCCTCCGGGCTCGACTCGGGCCTGATGATCCTGCAGTACACCGCCGCCGCCCTGACCTCGGAGTCGAAGGTGCTGGCCCACCCCGCCTCGGTCGACTCCATCCCCACCTCGGCCAACCAGGAGGACCACGTGTCCATGGGCTCGATCGCGGCGCGTCAGGCCCGGACCGTGCTCGAGCACAGCGAGCGCATCGTGGCCATCGAGCTCATCTGTGCCTCGCAGGGTCTCGATCTGCGCCTCGAGCTGCAGCCGGACACGGCCCCCGGAGCCGGCGTGGCCGAGGCACACGCGCGCGTGCGCGCGGTCATCGACCGCCTGGAGCACGATCGCGAGCCCGGACCCGACCTCGAGGCCGCTTTCCGCCTCGTCCACGAGGGCGCGCTGGTGGACCTGGCGGCGGCCCCGTCGACGGTCGAGACCTCGTGGCTGGGTCCCGACCCGCGATGACCCGGCGCGCCGTCGTCGGGCATGGCCGCCTGCTGCCGATGACGGGGCCGCACCCCGGCGACACGGGCCTGATCGAGGGGCCCTGGGTCGTCGTCATCGAGGCCGGGCGGGTGGCCGCGGTCCGCTCCGGAAGGCTGGAGAGGGACGATCCCGCAGATGTCGAGGATGTCCGAGAGGCGCTCGTCACGCCCGGGCTGGTCGACTCGCACACTCATCTCGTCTACGCCGGCGACCGCTCGGACGAGGCCGCCGCCCGCTCCTGCGGCGAGCCCTACACGGGCGGCGGCATCCTGCGCACGGTCAGCGCCACGACCGCCGCCAGCGACGAGACGCTGGTGCGCGACGCGCGCCGGCGCCTGCGCGCAGCGCGCGGGCACGGCACCACCACCATCGAGGTCAAGTCCGGCTATGGCCTGGAGACCGGCGCCGAACTGCGGCTGCTGCGCGCGATCGGCGGAGCCGCGGAGAGCATCCCCATGCAGGTCCGGCGCACGTACCTGGGTGCCCACGCGGTCCCCCCGGGACTGACCGCGGCTCAGCAGGCTGAGGCCGTGATCGCGGGCTTGCCAACGGTGGCCAGCGAGGCCGACCATATCGACGTGTTCAGCGAGCCCGGGCTGTTCGACCTGTCGCTGACGCGGTCGATCGCGACCGCGGGGGCCGGCTACGGGCTGCCGCTGAAGCTGCACGCCGACCAGCTGCAGCGCTCGGGCGCAGCCGTGCTGGGCGCCGAGCTGGGCGCGCTCTCGGTCGATCATCTGGAGCAGATCACGACCGAGGACGTGCGGGTGCTCGCCGGCTCCGACACGGTGGCCACGATCCTGCCCGGACCGGCCCTGATGCTCCGCGCCGGCTTGCCCCCGGCTCGTGCGCTGCTCGATGCCGGTGCCACCGTGGCCGTCGGCAGCGATGCCAACGCGGGCACCTTCGGCCAAGCCTCGATGTCGCTGGCCATCGGCCTGGCCGTGGCCCTGGGGTTCTCGATCGACGAGGCCGTCTGGGCGGCCACGGCCGGCGGTGCCCGGGCCCTCGGCCTCGATGGCCGCGTCGGCCGGCTCGTGCGCGGAGCGCGCGCCGACCTGGTGGCCTGGGACGCGGAGCACGAGGGTGCGTTCGTGCATCGACTCGGCGGCGTCGAGCCGCAGCGGATGTGGTACGGAGGGAAGGGCGATGAGTGAGACGTTCATGGGTGTCGGAGCCCCGTCACGGGCGAGCGAGGCGGTCATCCTCGGCGCGGCCCTGGCCACGGTCTACCCTGACGATGACCCCCACGCGACCGGCGGACCGGCGGCACTCCGGCACGCCTCGCGTCGCCTGGCGCGCTTCGCCGGCAACTACGACTTCGACATCGGTCGGCCCTTCGCCTCCTGGCTGGGCCGGATCGCCGACGGCGGCGACATCACCACCGTGCGGGCTGATGCCGAGGGTGACCGACGGCGTATCACCAGGGCCGTCGCCACCATCCTGCAGCAGCACGCCATGCCCGTGCTGCTCGGTGGCGACGACTCGGTGGCCGAGCCCTTCGTCGCCGGCTTTCTCGACCTCGGGCCGATCACGGTGGTGCACATCGACGCCCATCTCGACTTCCGAGACGAGGTCGCGGGCGAGCCGCACGGGTACAGCAGCACGATGCGTCGGGCGAGCGAGATGGAGTGGGTGCGGCGCGTGATCCACGTGGGCCAGCGCGGCGTTGGCTCGTCAAGGACGTCCGATGTGCAAGAGAGCCTCGCCGCCGGCAACATCATCGTCACCGCCCGGGATCTGGACCGAGCCGGGACCGCAGCGGTCGCGGGCCAGCTCGACGAGGACGAGCCCTTCCTCATCGTCTACGGCGTGGACGGCACCGACCCGGCCGACATCCCCGCCGTCCGGACTCCGGTGCCGGGCGGCCCGAGCGCGACCGTCATCGGGGAGCTCTTCGGCGTGCTGGCCGCGCGTGGATCGTTCGAGGGCCTGGTGGTCACCGAGTTCGAGGCCACGCTCGACCCCCACGGCGCATCAGCCCTGATCCTGGCCGGGCTCGTGTGCCGGGCGCTGGAGGCCCGCCTGGGCTAGGACCGAGCTGGAGGCGCCGCCGGGCCGGCGCACGCCCGTGCCGGAGGCTGGTCAGCAGGTCGCGCAGTCGTCGAGGATGGCGCGTGCCCGACGCACGTCCTGGCCCATCTGCATGACCAGCTCGTCGACCGAGTCGTACCGTCGCTGGCCTCGGATGAATGTGCAGAACTGGACTCGCATCCGCTGCCCGTAGACGTCGTCATCCCGGTCGAGCAGGTGGACCTCCATGAGGCGCACACGTCCGCCGAAGGTCGGCTGCGTCCCAAGCGAGATGACCGCGTCGGCTCGCTCCGTGGGCTCGAGCACCGTCGCGCCACCCCAGGAGGCACGGGCGGCATAGATGCCGTCGGGTGGCAGCGCCACCGGCTGGGCGAAGTCGAGATTGGCCGTGGGGTAGCCCAGCTCCCGCCCCCGCTGCTCACCGTGCACCACCGAGCCGACCAGCGCGAATGGTCGCCCCAGCAACTCGCCGGCGGTGTGCAGCTTGCCTTCGGTCACCAGCTCCCGCGTGCGGGCGCTCGACACGCGCGCCCCGCCCAGGTCGAGCGTGGGTGCTTCGACCAGCTCCCAGCCGCCGGCCGCGCCCATCTCGCGCAGGATCGGGAGGGTGCCGCCTCGATCCCGCCCGAAGGCCGAGACGCGGGTCATGACCAGCGCCGCCAGGTTGCGCCCACCGCCGAGCCGCTCCACGAACTCCTCGGCCGTGGTCCGGCGGAAGACCTCGTCGAAGGTCTGCAGCACCACCAGCCCGCCGATGAGCCGCCCGATACGCTCGATGCGCTCCCGGCGATCCATGAGCATGTCCGGCGCTCGGCCGGTGACCACGGCATCAGGGTGCGGGTCGAAGGTGACCGCGACCGGCATGGCGCCCAGCCGGCGGGCTGTCTCCTCGAGCACCTGGAACACCTGCTGGTGTCCACGATGGACGCCGTCGAAGACGCCCACCGTGACGGCCAGCCGCGTGTCCTTCGGCAGGCGATCGATACCGCGCACGTAGTCGGTCATGCCGGCGTCGCGTCCTCCGGGCTGATGAAGACCTTGTCCGGATAGAGTCGCCCATCCCGGGTGTGGGCCATAGCCACCAGCGCTCCGCGTTCGTCGACGGCGCGGACCGTGCCCGCACCGGCCAGCACCAGCGCGGGGTCCACCGGCCCCGAGACCTCGCCCCGGACTCGGACGATCTGGCCGCGAGCGATGGAGCCCAGGTCTCGATCGGGGATGCGCACGAGGGGGATGTGATCGAGACCCGCGTCGGGCGCCAGCAGCAGCGACTCGGTCCGGCCGGCGGCCAGCTCGGAGCGCACGTGGTCGAGCGAGCGTGCCTGCTCGATGGTGAAGGGTCCGCTGGCGGTGCGCGTGAGTGCGCCCAGGTAGGCGCCACACCCGAGCCCTCGTCCCAGGTCACGCGCCAGCGAGCGGATGTAGGTGCCGGCGCTACAGCGGACCTCGAGCACAGCCATGGGCCGCTCCGGGTCGGCCATGTCCCAGTCCCTGAGCTCGAGCGCATGGATGGTGACGCTCCGGGCCGGCAGCTCGACCTTCGCGCCATCCCGGGCCAGCTCGTAGGCTCGCCTGCCACCCACGTGGACCGCCGAGTGGTCGGGCGGCACCTGCTCGATCGGGCCCCGGAACTCGGCGAGGGCGGCCTCGACGCGCGCTCGATCGGGTGGCGCGGAGCCGCCGGGCGTCAGCTCGCCGTCGATGTCGTCGGTGGTCGAGCTGGCGCCGAAGACGACCGCTGCCCGGTAGGCCTTCGCATCCTGGCGGTGGTAGTCGACCATGCGCGTGGCCCGGCCCATGAACACCGGCAGCACGCCCAGGGCGAAGGGATCGAGCGTCCCGCCGTGGCCCACCCGACGTACGCCGGTCAGCCGGCGGATGATGTCGATGATGTCGTGCGAGGTGGGACCAGCCGGCTTGGAGACCAGGAGGATCCCGTCGATCCGTGGGCCGTCGTCGCGGCGGCGGCGTGTCATCAGCGCGGCGGGAGCTCGCCGAGCAGCTGTTGCGCCAGCGCGAGCACGGCCGGCCGGGCCTCGTCGATGGAGCCCTCCACGGTGGCACCCGCAGCTCGGGCGTGACCGCCTCCCCCATAGGCGCCGGCCAGGCGAGTGGCGTCGACACCCCCATCCCGGGTGCGCACCGAGATCCGGACCTCGCTGCCGAAGTCCTTGAAGAGGATGACCACCTCGGCGCCGGCGGACTGCGACAGCAGGTCGATGAGCCCCTCCGACATCTCCGGCGTTGCCCCCGTGGCCGGGTAGTCGGCCTCGTGCACGAGCGACCAGGTCAGACGCGCGTCGTCGGTGGTCTCGATACGCGAGAGCACCAGGCCGAACAGCTTCAGCTGTTCGTGTGGCTTGGTGCGATAGATGCGGCGCGAGATCAGCGGCAGGTCGGCTCCCGCCGCCACCAGCTCGGCCGCCACGCGCAGCGTGCGCGCGGTGGTGTTGGAGTGGGCGAAGTTGCCGGTGTCGAAGACCAGCCCGGCGGTCAGGAGCTGCGCGATGTCACCGCCGTGAGCCTCGAAGCCCAGCCCCAGGTGTGGCAGCAGCAAGGCCACCTGCTCGCAGGTCGCGGCTGCTGCCGCATCCACCCAGGCAGTGGCCGCCGCGCCACCGTTCGACACGTGATGATCGATGTTGACGACCGGGACGCGGCCGAAGAGCTCCGCGTTGTCACGCAGCACCGCCCCGGTCCGCTCGAGATCGCCGTCACAGACCACGACAAGGTCGGGCGCGAGATCGGTGTCGGGTGCCTGCTTGACGCGATCGACAGCAGGCAGGAAGTCGTACATCCCCGGCACCGGGTCGGCGAAGACGGTGTTCACGCGCGCTCCCAGCGACTCCAGCGCCAGGGCCACCGCGAGGGCCGAACCGATGGCGTCCGCATCGGGGTGCTCGTGGCCCGTCGTCAGCACCCGTCGGCCGGACAGCAGCCGCCGCGGGACCTCGGCCGGCACGGCGGCAAGATCGGCGGCCAGCAGCGAGCGCGCGCCCTCAGCGTCCACGGCGCTTCCT
>JASFQX010000103.1:0-6277 GCA_050115215.1 Chloroflexota bacterium | reverse complement strand
GATAGAAGCCCATGGGCTGAGCGTTGATGAGCCCGGTCACGAACTGGGCCGGGTAGAAGAGCTTGAGGAAGGCCGACTCGTAGGCGGTGCGCGCGAAGGCCGCGGCGTGGCTCTTGTTGAAGCCGAAGCTGGCGAAGCCGGCGACCTTGGTGAAGAGCTCCTCCGCCTGCTCGCGCTTGAGGCCGCTGGTGCGCACGCAGCCGTCGACGAAGCCGCTATGCAGCTTCTCCATCTCGCGCGTCGAGCGCCACGTGCCCATGGCCCGGCGGAAGCCGTCCGAGTCGGCGGCGCTGAAGCCGGCCACGTCGATGGCGATCTTCATGACCTGCTCCTGGTAGAGGATGACCCCCAGCGTCTCGGCCAGGATGGGTTCGAGGCTGGGATGCAGGTAGGTCACCGGCTCGAGTCCCTGGCGCCGTCGCAGGTAGGGGTGAACGGCATCGCCCTGGATGGGCCCGGGACGGATGATGGCCACCTCCACCACCAGGTCGTCGAGCGTGGCCGGGCGGCTCTTGGGCAACGTCTGCATCTGGGCTCGCGACTCGATCTGGAAGACGCCCACCGTGTCGGCCGCGACGATCATGCGGAAGACCTCTTCGATATCCTCCGGCAGGCGGTCGAGATCGAGGTCCACCGCACAGTCGGCCCGGATATCACGCAACGCGTCGTCGATGGCGCTGAGCATGCGCAGCCCGAGCAGGTCGAGCTTGATGAGCTTCATCGTCTCGATGTCACGCTTGTCGAACTGAACCACCACGCGCCCGGGCATGGTGGCGTGCTCGAGGGGCGCGATGTCGACCAGCGGGGCCCGGGTCACGAGCATGCCCCCGACGTGGATCGAGAGGTGTCGCGGACGACCGTCGATGCGCGCGCACAGCTCCAGCCAGCGGTCCCAGGGCGAGAGACCCAGCGTGGAGCCGCGCCGGCGAGGCGGCAGCGGATCGAGCTCGATGGACCCGACGCTGGTGGCCAGGATGCGACGCTCGCCATCGACCTCCCCGGCGTTTCCACCACCGCCCTGAGCCAGCGAGACCAGGGCCAGGCGACGCTCCGGTTCGTGGCGCAGGAAGTGCTCGCTCGCGGGCGTGTCGCCGGGCCCGCCCTCGTCGTCGGTGGGACCCGGGCGCAGATCGGCCGTGGGCCGGCGCAGATCGGCCGTGGGCCGGCGCAGATCGGCCGTGGGCCGGCGCAGATCGGCCGTGGGCCGGCGCAGCTCCCCCATGTCGTCGAGCAGCTGGCGCACGCCCGTGCCGCCTTCCGCGGGCTCGGTGAAGAACTCGGCGAAGCCGCCATCAGCCTCCAGGTCGCGCCGGACCATCACCGAGTCGTAGGTCTCGAGCGCCTTGGCCACGCGGTCGACGAGCGGGCGCGGGAAGCCCAGGGCGTAGCCGACCTCGCGCACGGCCGAGCGGGCGCGGTAGGTGACGACGTTGCAGACCATGCCCGTGTGCTCGGGGCCGTAGCGCTCGTAGACGTAACCGATGACCTCCTCGCGCCGGGACGAGGCGAAGTCGATGTCGACATCGGGATAGGTCGTGCGGCCCTCGTTGATGAAGCGCTCGAAGAGCAGCTCGTGGCGGATGGGGTCGACGCGCGTGATGCCCAGCGCGTAGGCCACGATCGAGTCGCCGGCGCTGCCGCGGCCCTGGGCCGGGATGCCGCGCTCGCGGGCGAAGCGCATGAGGTCCCAGCAGATGAGGAAGAACTCCGCCAGCCCGGTGCGCTCGATGACCTCCAGCTCGTGCGCCATCTGCTTGAGCACACGCGGGGTGATGGGGTGGTAGCGCCGGCGCACGCCGTCGTGGCAGAGCCGCTCCAGGTACGAGAACGGCGTCTCCCCGCCCGGGACCGGGAAGCCCGGGAAGCGGTAGCGCTCGAACTCGAGGCTGACCTGGCAGCCGGCGGCGACCTCGCCCGCTCGCTTGATGCCGTCGAGCCAGGCGTGGCGTACGAGCGGATCGGCGGCATGCCCGGGCGGCAGGGCGGCCAGCTCCGGGCCGCTCTTGAGGGCGTACTCGGCATTGGGCCGACGCAGATGGGCAGCAGCCTCCAGGTCCTGGCCGTGGCGGATGGAGACGAGCACGTCCTGCAGCTCCCGGTCGGAGCGCAGCGCGTAGTGGGCATCGTTGGTCACGACCGTGGGCAGGCCGGCCTGGTGAGCCAGTCGCGCCAGCTCCGCCACCAGCCAATCGTCATCCGGCAGCAGGTGGTGCTGCAGCTCGACGTAGAGCGCGTCGCGCCCGACCAGGCGCTCCAGTCGCGCCAGCGCCTCCGAAGCCCCCTCGCGGTCGCCGGCCAGCAGGCGACGCGGCAGCTCCCCGTGGCGACAGCCGGTGAGCACGAGCAGGCCGGCGCGATGCTGGCCGAGCAGCTCGTGCGTGAAGCGTGGAACGCCCTTGGTCCCGGCCAGGTGAGCGGCGCTGGCCAGACGACAGAGGCTGGCATAGCCGGCCTGGTCCCGCGCCAGCAGCGTCAGGTGCGGGCCCAGCTCCCGCGGACGCACCCCTCGCAGGTCCTCGCGCCGGGGTGGTCGATGCCCGGGCGGGCGTTGCCGGGGCACGACCGGGCGGACCGGCTCCCCTGCCCTGGGCGCCGGCAGCGATGGCTCCGATCCACGACCGCGCCGTCTCGGCGGCGGGGCCACCAGCCCGCGTGGATCCGGCACGGCCGCGTCGAGCAGCTCGACCTCCATGCCCACCACCGCGTGCAGGCCGGCCTCACGGGCAGCAGCGCTGAACCGGACCGCGCCGTAGAGGCCCTGGTGGTCGGTGACTGCGAGGGCCGAGAGGCCCAGCTCGCCGGCTCGCTCCAGGAGATCCTCGGCCGGCGAGGCGCCGTCGAGGAAGGAGAAGTCGGTGTGGCAGTGAAGCTCCGCGAAGGCCTTGGTCACTGGTCCCATGGTAGAACATCTGTTCTATTTTGGGTGGGACCCGGGCGTACGATGGTGCGTCTTGTCACCACTTCAGGACTTGCTAGAATGCGCGCCAGTGGCAGACAGGGGCCTGCGAGCGACGTCCGTGCCCTCGGCGCGAGCGGGCCAGCAAACAGACCCCGCTGCACGCCGTGATGCCCTATCCGGGCTGATGACCGGCGGCTTCCTCTTGGCCGTCATCGCGGTGGTCCTCTCCGTCATCGTGGCCGCCCCCCAGTACGCCGAGCCGGCGCCCGAGCCCGCTGCTGTCGCGGTCGGGAGTCCGATGCCCTCACTGGACCCTGAAACGGAAGCGGCTGCCCCGCCGGTCGCCGTGCACGAGGAGCCGACCTCCAAGCCGCCGGGCAAGCTGCGCGGCTACCGTTGGCCGGTCCGCGGCGGCATGGTCGCGACCTACTACGAGCCCGACAGCCGCGGCATCGTCGAGATCGAAGGCCAGCCGATCCACGATGGGCTCGTCATCACCTGGTTCGAGGGGGCCGTGGTCAAGGCCGCGCACAAGGGCACCGTGGTCGCTGCGGGTCGCGACTGGGCCACGCATGCCGGCTTTGACGGCACGCTCGACGACGTCTACGCGCGCTACGCCAAGGGCAACGGCAAGAAAGGCCAGAAGCCGGCCTTCCCCATGGGCATCGTCATCGACGATGGCAACGGCTACTACAGCGTCTACTCGGAGCTCCAGGGGCTGCTCGTCAAGCCCGGCGACAAGGTCACGGCCGGTCAGCCCATCGGCCGCATGTCCAAGGCCGAGAAGAAGCAGATGATGCGCTATCGCCTGGTGCGCATGGACGGCCGCTGGATGAAGGTCAACGAGGCGGCGCGCAAGCGGGGCTATCCCGACTACGCCCGCGAACGCATCGACCCTCTGGCGGTGCTGAACCTGGACGCGAACAAGGCGCCGCAGCTGCGCGGCAAGCCCAAGGATCCGCCCCGCCTGAGCGAGTACTAGCCGGCGCTAGTCGTAGAGCCGCTCGAGGTGCCATGAGCCGTCGAGCACGTCCCGATAGACGAGCGCCAGCACCCGTGGCCCCACGACCTTGAAGTAGTCGCGCATCAGCGGCCGGCGCCACCAGGCCTCCTCGATACGCCAGTGGTTGCAGGCCTCCACCGGCTCGTCGACCCCCGGCCAGCGCAGACCCACCGGCCAGCCACGGTCGTCCACCTCGACCTCGATGGCCGGGTGCTGCCCGAGCAGCCGGGTCATGGCTCCGCCTCCGCGAGGCTCTCGGCCTCCGTCGCGTCCTGCCACCCGAAGCGACGCTCCGCGACGGCGGCTTCCGTGTCCGCAGTGACAGCCCGCAGGATGCGATCGCCGCCGAAACGGATGGCCAGGCTGGCCAGCTGCCACTCCAGCCGCGCCGCCTGCGCACCCTGCCGGCTGAACAGCGTCAGCTGTTGGCCGGACTCCGGCGCGGTGCCGTCAAGCTGCAGGGCCAGGCGCTCGACCGGCGCTGACGGCGGCGCGGCCTCCAGGCGGGCCATGAGCAGGCGTTCCAGCAGCTCCGCCGCTGCGGACGGCTCCGGCAGCGCCTGCTGGTAGACCTGGGTCCGCGGCTCCGGGTCGTGCTGCGCTCGCTCCAGCGACAACGTCAGCGCCGCCCGGGCTGCGCCGGCGCCACGAGCCGCGAGCTGCTCACAGAGCGTGCCGCACAGGTGATGCAGCACGAAGCGCAGCGGCTCCAGCTCAACTGCGGGCGGATCGAGCTCGACGTCCGCGGCGAGGTGCTCCAGTGGACGGCGCGGCCGCAGGGGGCGCCGGTCCATGCCCCGCACCAGGTCGTGCATCTCCGCACCGGCCGCACCGAAGCGCGCCACCACCGCGGAATGATCGAGCGCGGCCAGCTGGCCCATGGTCTCGAGGCCCAGCACCCGCAGACGTTCGTGCACGTCCGGCTCCGCCGGCAGCAGCGCCAACGGCAGTGGCGCCAGGAAGGCGGCCTCTTCCCGCTGCCCACCGGGCGGGATGACGCCGGTGCCGGGTGGGCCGACCGCGGCCCCGAGCCGGGCCGCGACGGCCGCGCCGAAGCGGGTGTTGCCGATGCCGGCGCGTGGCCGTCCCGGCAGCCACGGCGCCACGAGGGTCAGCGCCCGCTCGACCAGCGCCGGCTCATCACCCCACAGCCGGCCCAGGCCCTCGATGCCGATGAAGACCCGCCCGAAGCGGGGATCGGCCGGATCGACCTCCCCCTCCACGGCCGGGGCCAGCGCGTCCAGTGCCTCCAGCGCAGCCTCGAACGGGTCTGCCAGCCTGGCCGGATCCAGCGGCAGGAAGACCGCCTCCGGGACCAGGCTGTGGGCCGTGCCCAGCGGCTGCCCCCGGCGCACGCCCAGCGCACCGGCCGCCGGGCTGCGATCGAGCACGACGCCGGGGTCCCAGGGCCGTCCGCCCAGGACGACCGCCTCCTCCGGACCCGGGTCACGGCCCAGCGCCAGCCGCAACGGCAAGTGCGGCCAGTCCAGGTAGAGCAGACGCATGGTTCACTCGATGGCACGACAGGATGCGGATCAGGCCACGACCAGGCGTGGTCCGGGCCGGTCAGGCTCCGGGCCTGTTGGGACCGCTGGCAGCGCGGGCGGGGCGTTCGCTCCGGAGCTGTCCTCGATCAGCCGGTGGGTGGCCAGGGCGCGCTCGCCGTCAGCGAGGTAGTGGATGTCCAGGTCCACGCTGCGGCCGGGCGGCCCGTAGCGGTTCTTGGCCACGGCCACGGCCGTGCGCTGCCCGACCACGTCTCGCCCGAGCCGCAACCAGGCCTGCCGCTCCAGCTCCAGCCGCAGGCCCGTGCTCTGCGCCAGCGCGGCCTGCACCGAGCCTGCCACCGATGGCGGCTGGAGCACGATGAGTCGAGCGCCGACCCGACGGGCATGGGCCGCGAGTCGGCGCAGCTGGTCCTCGAGCCGGAGCCGCGAACGGGCTGGCAGGTCTACCACCAGCAGGCCGATGGCGCGTCCGGTCAGGAGCGCGCCGGCCAGGCTGAGGCCCTCCTGTGCGTCCTGCGGGCGGACGACCAGCAGCCAGCGCAGGTCCACGCCGCGGCCGACCGCCTCCAGCGGGTCGAAGGCCCGGGCCAGGTCCAGCCAGGCCACGATGTCCCCGCCGGCCTGGGCCTGCGCAGCACAGCGCAGGGCGAGCGTGGTCTTGCCGCTCGATGGTCCACCGCGCACGACGACACTGGCTTCGCGTGGCAGGCCTGACGGCCCGAGGATGGCGTCCAGGGCCGGGAACCCGGTGGAGATGACGTCCGAGGGCGAGCCGGGAGCAGGTTGCGGCGCCCCCGGGTGGGAGTCCGGAAGCGCCGCGAGGGCGAGAGCGCCATGGACGGCCGTGGCCTCTCCACCCGCTGCTAC
>JASFQX010000102.1:0-6308 GCA_050115215.1 Chloroflexota bacterium | reverse complement strand
TCGTCGTGCGCGGTGTAGGCACCCGCGTCGAGCTCGCGCAGGACGCCCGCTTCCATGCCTGGTGGGACCATGATCGAGTGGCGCAGGCCGCCCTCGGTCACCTCGCCCAGGACGTCGCCGGGCCCCACGGTCGCGCCCGGTCGTGCCCTCGGGCGGAAGTCCCAGCGAGTATCTCCCAGGGCGTCCAGGACCGCGGAGCGGTCAGCCTCCAGCGGGTGGTCCGGCGATGGCGTGCCGCGGCGGCCGGACCCCGGTTGGAGCTGCCAGGTGCCGGCCTGTGCGAAGGTGTCGAGCGGGCGCTGGAGCCCGTCGTAGACCCGTCCCAGCAGGCCGGGACCGAGCCAGGCGACGAGGGGTGCCCCGGTCAGCTGGACGGGGTCGCCGACGCGGAGTCCCTGGGTCTCCTCGTAGACCTGCAGCGTGCCCACGTCTCCATGGACGTGGATGACCTCGGCCAGCAGACGCTGCGGACCGACGCGCGCGACCTCGCCGATGACCGCCGAGCCCGGGATCCGCGACCTGACGACCGGGCCGCTGGCGGCCACGACCGCCGCGTCAACCCGTCGTGCCTCACGCTCGCTGCTCATCACTCCCCGCCGCTGATCTGGATGCGGAACCCGATCGCCCGCTGGAACATCTCACCCAGCAGCTGCTCACGCGCTGCCCCGGGGGTCCGCTCGCCTTCGGGGATGGGCATGACCACCGGGCGCGCCAGCTGCTCGACGTCTCCCCGCAGGCGATCGTCGAGGCTGGCCCACAGGTCAGCACTGACCAGCAGCACGCCGATATCGTGGGTCTCGGCGAGGTGGCGCAGGGACGCGGCCGCCTCCGGCCCCGGCGAGGCCACGACGGTGGAGCAGCCCGCGAGGCGATAGCCGTCGGCCTGGCCGGGCGCGCTGAGGATCACCACGCGAGCCATGCCGGTCTCTCGTTCCGGGCCAGGTACGGCGCCGCGTCCTCCGCCGACCAGCGAGCACGCACCCGCGCGATCATGGCGCGGACCCGGATCGCCTGGGCCTCGACGGCCGCAACGTAGCCGGCGACCGCGCCGATGCCGAGGGGGTCGCGCCGACCGAGCGCGCTCAGCATGTCCAGCGCGGCCAGCCGCGTCGTGCGGTCGAGGACCGTGGCCAGCGTCGGTCCCGCCTCCGTCAGCTCGACCATGGTCGCCTCTCGGGCATCCCGTTCGAGCTCGAGCAACCGCCGCAGCGCCGCGGCTTCGCCGCCGCGGACGTCGATCCGCTGCCAGCGTGCCCGATCGAACGCCGCCTGCAGCTGGGACTCGATCTGCGCGCTCCCGGCCCCACGCGTCTGGGCCGCGGCGATGGCGGCCGCGTCGTCGGCCGGGATGATGCCCCGGTCCACGAGCGGACGAAGGGCCGCGGCGGGACCAGGCGCGCGCGCCATGGCCGCAACGGCGGGTGCATCGAGCAGCGCGCCCGGCACGGCGGTGCTGGCGATGGTGTCGGCCGATTCGCCGGCCCGTCGCCGTCGCAGCAGCGACACCGCCCGCTCGGCGTCCAGCGGCAGCACCAGCGCCTCCACCAGGCGGCGCTCCCCGCCATCGTAGTAGGGCGGCAGCGCGCCCAGACGGGCCGAGCGGTAGTACTCGACGGCCGTCTCCAGGGCCACGGTCGCGTCCGTCCCGAGAGGCGCGACCCGACGCATGATCGGAGCCCAGTCGGGCGTTCGCTCCAGCTGCGCCACCATCACCGAGGTGGTGGCGGATTCGCCCAGGCGCGAGATGGCGGCGCGATCGAGCAGCCGGCCCCGCATGGCCGCGATGCGGGCGTTGCCGTAGTCGTAGCCCATGGCCTAGGCCGCCGGTCCCGGCCCGCGTTCCACCGGTTCGAGGTGCAGTCGCTGCGCCACCGCTTCGGCCAGCAGCGACCGCGCCCGCTCCAGCCGCACCGACAGCCGCGCGTCCACCTCGATCCGACCATCATCCGAGCTGACCACCAGCCCGGGCTCGGCATCGTCCGCGAGGGCCACGACCTCTGCGCCCCAGGTGTCGGCCGCGCTGGCGATGGCTTCGGCGTCGCGGGCACGGACCTTCACCGACGCACCCTCGCCCACCGACCGCAGCGCATCGACGCACAGCGCCGCCAGCGCGGACGACCAGCGCTCGGGATCGGCTCCCTCGGCGATGGCCAGGACCTGTCCCTCGGCCGCGTCGAAGACCGCCACCAGCCGGGCCGCGTCGTCACGCGCCCGCTGCTCCAGGATGCGCAGGCGTACCGCGTTGATGCGCCGCTGGGAGGCGCCGCGGATCTCGGGCCCCAGGCGCTCGATGGCCGCGTCGATCTGCGCCTGCACGCCGGCTTCGGCGTCGGCGATCAGCCCGCTCGCCTGCCGCTCAGCGTCGTCGACGATCCTCGTCGCCTCTGCCTCGGCCTCGCGCGCGATGACCGCGATGATGTCCTCGACTCCCATCCGGACGTCCTCGGGTCCCGCTCACAGGAGCAGGATCATGGCGGCCACGACGAAGCCCAGGATGACGATCGTCTCGGGCAACACGAGGATGAGGAAGATGCTGTTGAGCAGCTCCGGTTTCTCGGCCAGCACCCCCGTCCCGGCCGAGCCGATGCGAGCCTGAGCCCAGGCCGTCCCAAGTGCGCTCAGGCCGATGGCCAGCGCGGCGCCGATGGCGCGTTCATCCAGTTCCATCCATCTACCTCCCGTCCTGCCGGACGCTGCGGGGCACGCCGAGCACCGAGGTGAAGGGTGCGTACGGCGTGCCCCCCGGCTCGACGAACTTGGTGAAGAACTCGACCAGGTGCAGTCGCAGTCCCTGGACCGAGGCATCGAAGATGCCCAGGGCCAGGTTCAGGGAATGCAGCACGATGGCCACGAGGATGCCGAAGATGAGGCTGGGCATGAGGCTGCCCAGCTTGTCGGCCACGAGCGCGAGCATGACGCCGGCGAAGGCGACGGCCATCAGGCGGGCATACGAAAGCACGTTGCCCATGACACCGATCATCTCGACGGGCCCGGCGATGCCCATCGAGAGCCCGGCGATCACGACCGCGCCGATGAGGGCCGCGACCGCGATGGCGATGACCTCGGCCGGCAGGAGGCCGGCGGCGGCGGCGATCATCACCACCACCGTCACCAGCCCGGCCAGCAGCGCCGCGCGCCCCACCGCCTCGCGACGGTGGTTCACCTGCGCGGCATTCCACACGCCCAGAGCCAACCCCAGCCCGACCTGGGCGAAGCCGATGGTGATGGCGATGGCGAGCATGATGATGATGGCCGACTCGGGTTCGGCGCGGTCGAAGAGGATGGGCTCGACGTGCAGGACGTGACGGGCGGTCTCGCCGAAGGCCTCGGCGAAGAGCACCCCGAAGAAGATCATCGACATGGCCATGGTCAGGCCGATGGGCCAGACCTTCCGCAGCAACGGCGAGCGCATCATGCGTCGCCGAAAGACGATGAGCAGCGCGAGCAGAACGATGCCGTAGCCGGCGTCGGCGATCATCAGGCCCACGAAGGCCGGGAAGGTCAGGGCCAGCAGCGGCGTGGGGTCGATGGTCCCGTAGCGCGGCACGGCCGCGAAGCGTGAGAGCGGTTCGAACGAGCGCGCGAGCGGGCCGTTGCTCACGGCCACCGGGGGCTCCTGCCCCGGCGTGGGCGCGTTGCCGTGATCGATCAGCAGGATGCGCTCCCCGAAGCCCTCGGCCAGCGTCTGCCGCAGGTCATCGAGCTTCCGGGCCGGGACCCAGCCGGTGAACACGGTGAGGTGGTCCGAATGGGTCGCGCGATGGAGCTCGTGGTGCTCGTCGACACGGTCGCCGAGCACCAGTCGCAGCGCGGACACGCGCTCCCGATGCTCATCCGCGAGACGCTCGAACTCGTCCTCGAGCTCGTCGATGCGTTCCCGCAGCCGCGCGACCTCGGCCGCCATGCGCGGCCCCAGCTCATCGAAGGGCACGCCCTGGAGCTCGGCCGGCAGGCTCACCTCCTCGAGGTCGCGCCCGCCGAGCACGTCGGAGATCTGACCGGCCAGGGCGGCCGGATAGAGCAGCACGGCGGCCGTGCGCTGATCGACCAGATCCGCCGAGATCACCTCGCAGCGGCCATCGGTCATGGCCTCGAGCTCTTCCGAGATGAGCCCCACCAGCGCGCGGTGTCGGGTGCTCACGACGATGCCGGTCGCGGCGTAGCCGCGCAGGCGCGGCAGGTGGCCCACGGCCCCGGAGAGTCCGTCGATGATGTGGCGGTAGGAGTCGATCCGCTCGACGTCCGCGACGGCCCGAACGCGCTCGCCGGTGATCCGGTCCGCCTCCGCCTGGACCGCCCGCATGGCGTCGGCAGCCGCGAGCAGCGCGTCATCGTCGAGCGACCACGTGGCCTCCAGTCGATCGCGGCTCACGGGCACCTCGCCCAGGAGCGCACGCAGCTTGGCGATCTCCTCGAGCGGCTCCATGAAGCGGCCGTCGCCTCCAAGGGCGGCCTCGCGGCCGCTCTCGCTGTGGGGCGTGACGAACACGCCGGGCCGGGTTTCCTCGAGCTGTTCGAACGTCTCGAGGTGGACGACGCCCGCGCGGTGGATGTGCTTGAGGGCCTCACCGGCCGCCGTACGCGGGGCGATGATCTCGACGCGACGCATGGCCACCAGCATCAGGCGCGGTCCCCGCCGTCAGGCTCGGAGGTCGCCTCACCGAGGACGTGGGCCACGATCATGGCCACCGCTGGCTCGACGCGCGCATCGGTCCCTGCGCGGTTCGGGCTGGCCCCGGTGCGACTGGCCAGGCCACGCTCGAGGTCCGCGATGGCGGCGTCAGCCTCGGCTTCCGCCGTTCGGCGCAGCTGGTCGAGCGCCTCGTCCACGCGCTGACCTGCCCCGGCAGAGATGGCGGTTGCCCGCTCCCGGGCCGTGGCCAGGATCCCCTCCGCCTGGCTGGACACCGCCAAACGGCGCTCGCGCGCGGCCATCTCGGCCTGCTCGAGCGCATCGAGCACCGATGCCTCAGTCGATGACCCCATCCGAGCCCACCTCGTGCAGAGCGTCGATCGGTAAGGCTTGCCACCCCTGAGTGTCCCGACGAATCGTCGTTCTGGCTAGACTGCGCCGTCCTGAATCGGTGGGCCGTTCGGCCCGGGTCTGGCCCCTGGCCGGCGTCCGCGGCGAGGATCGCCATCCGGGCCCTGCGCCTGGCTGCCGATCCCGCGGCGCGGCCGCTGGTTTGGTGCCGCATATCCCGGGGGACTCGGGACCTTTGCCACACCCCGGCCTCCGAGCTCCGACGTAGGCTGTGGCTGATGGTCGGGTCTTCGGTCGCCGACGCGGTAGACCTCGCTCCGGCACGGCGCATCCTCGCCGAGCTGGCGCCGATCGGTCACGGCCATGTCCTACCGCTGCTCCAGGCGCTCCAGGCCACGTATGGCTACCTGCCCCGAGAGGCACTGATGGAGGCCAGTGCCGGGACCGGCATCCCACTCAGCCACCTCTTCGGGGTGGCCACGTTCTACGCCCAGTTCTACCTGGCACCGCACGCTCGTCACACCGTCCGCGTGTGCCGCGGGACAGCCTGCCACGTGCGCGGTCGCCAGGCCATCCAGGACGCGGTCGACGAGCTGCTCGGCATCCGCGAGGGAGAGATCACCGAGGACGGCCGCTTCGGCGTCGAGACCGTGGCCTGCCTGGGCACATGCTTCCTGGCGCCGGTGGTGATGGTCGATCACGACTACTTCGGCGACATGAGCGCAGCCAGGGTGCCCGAGATCCTGGCGGCGTACGCATGAGCATCGTCGGCTCCCCTGACCAGCTGGCGACGCTCCGTGTCGAGCTGGCGGCCGCGGTGCAGGAGAAGAAGCGGGTGCTGGTGTGCTCGACCGGATGCCTCGCTGTCGGAGCGCGCGACATCGAGACCGCCTTCCGCGAGGGCATCGCCGCCGCCGGCATCGAGGATGAGGTCGAGGTCGTGGCCACCGGCTGCCACGGCCTGTGCGCCATGGCCCCGGTCGCCGTCATCGAGCCGGACGACGTCGTCTACGGCCGCCTCCGGGCGAAGCTCGTGCCCGATGTCATCTCGCGCACCGTGCAGGAGGGCGAGGTCATCGGCCGGCTCTGCCATGGTCGCGACGAGGCGCAGGCGCATCTGCCGGACATCCCCTTCTACGAGCACCAGACCAAGCGCGTGCTGCGCAACGTGGGCCGGATCGACCCCCAGCGCATCGAGGACGCCATCGGGCGCGGCGTCTACGGGGCGGCCGCCAGGGCCCTCCACGAGATGGAGCCCGACCAGATCGTCGAGGAGGTCAAGACGAGCGCCCTTCGTGGCCGCGGCGGCGGTGGCTTCCCCACC
>JASFQX010000101.1:0-6309 GCA_050115215.1 Chloroflexota bacterium | reverse complement strand
CACCTCCTCGGGATAGCCGGCCAGGACGATCATCGACATCACGACCGCGCAGAAGCCGACGATGGCACCGACGGAGATGTCGAAGTTGCCCGAGATGATGAGGATCGTGGCGCCCGCCGCGACCAGGCCCAGCACGGACGTCTGCTCGAGGATGTTGAACAGGTTGCGCGGGTTGAAGAAGCGCTCGTTCACGAGGCCTGTGATCAGGCCCAGCACGAGCGTCAGCGCCAGCAGCAGCACCCACTGGTTGGCGGCGACGAACCTCAGGATCGCGCTGCGGCGGGTCCGTGACTGGCCAGGCTCCGATGCATCCGGGCCGCCCGCGTCGCTCTGGGCGACCTCAGCTTCCGACACCAAGGAACTCCTTCATGAGGCCCTCTTCGGTCGCCTCCGTCGCATCCACGGTGGCGATGATCCGTCCCGCTCGCATGATGGCGATGCGGTCGCTGATCGAGAGCAGTTCGGGTAGGTCCGACGACACGATGATGACCGCGCGCTGCTGCTTGAGCAGGTCCGCGATGAAGCCATAGATGTCGTGCTTGGCGCCGACATCGACACCCTTTGTGGGCTCATCGAAGATGTAGACCTTCGCGTCGATGGCCAGCCAGCGGCCGATGACGACCTTCTGCTGGTTGCCGCCGGAGAGGCGCTTGACCTCCTGGTCGATGGTGGGCGTGACGATACCCAGGCGCTCGACGAGCCTGCGAGCAAGGTCCGCTTCGCCCCGCACCACGCGCCCGCGGAGCTCGTTCCATGCGACCGAGACGTTCTCCCGGACCGCGCGATCGGGAAAGAGACCGGTGCGAGCGCGATCCTCGGTCACGAAGCAGATGCCTGCCGCGACGGCATCGCGTGGGCTGTGCGGCTTGACGGTCTCTCCGTCGAGGACGAGATGACCGGTCCGCGCCGGTCGAGCTCCGAAGACGATCTCCATCAGCTCCGTCCGTCCGGCGCCCACGAGCCCGCCGAAGCCGAGGACCTCGCCGCCGCGGACCTCGAAGGAGGCGGGCTCCGAGATACCGGGGCCGCTGAGCGACTCGGCGCGCAGACGAACGTCACCGATTTCGACCGACTCCTTCACGAAGAAGGCGGACGCGTCGCGCCCCACCATGAGTCGGACGAGACCGTCGGGCGTGGCTTCCGCCACCGGCTGCGTGCCGACCCAGCGACCGTCCTTGAGCACCGTCACGCGGTCGCCGATCTCGAGGACCTCCTCGAGATAGTGCGAGATGTAGATGATGCCGAGGCCCTTCGCGGCCAACCGGCGCACCAGCGCCAGCAGGTGCTCGGTCTCGCTCTGGCCGAGCGAGGCGGTGGGTTCGTCAAGGACGAGGACCGACGGTTTGAAGCTGAGAGCACGCACGATCATCGTGAGCTGGCGCTCGGCGGGCGAGAGGTCCACGCCGAGGGTATCGGGATCGAGCTGGACGCCGAGGTCGTCCACCAGCTCGCGGACCACGCGGCGCTGGTGGTTACTGTCCACGACGCCAGGTCCGTTCGTCGGCTCCTTGCCCAGGAAGATGTTGTCGGCCACCGTCAGGCTGGTGACGATGTCGGCGTCCTGGTAGATGGTGCTGACGCCGAGTGCCAGCGAGGAGCGCGGCGTGAGGTGGTCGTGAGGCTCGCCGGCGATGCGGACGGTGCCCTTGTCGGGTCGTTCCACACCGGCGAGGATCTTCATCAGCGTCGACTTGCCGGCGCCGTTCTCACCGATGAGGCAGTGCACTTCGCCAGCGCGCAGATCGAAGCTGACGTCGATGAGGGCACGCGTGCCCGGATACGTCTTGGAGATGTGCTCTAGCGAGAGGACCGGACCCTCGGATCGCGTCTCCGCGATCGCGGGTCCGGTCCCCTCAGCTTGCGCGATCACGTGCAAGCTGGATATCCGTTACGACTAGCGCCCCTCGACCAGGTCGGGGTAGTGCTGCTCGGTCAGCTCCCAGTAGATCTCGTCGGGCTTCCAGGGCACGACCTGCGTGGGGTCGTCCATGTTCTCCGAGGTGACCTCGATGACCGGCAGCATGATCTGCCGGTTGATCTCGTCGGTGCACCCGCTCACGTAGTTGTTGAGCGCGTGATAGGCCACGAAGCCCTCCCAGCCGGGCGAGCTGCTGATCGTGTACTGGAGCGACCCGTCCTGCAGCAGCTGGACCCCGACATCGGGGTCGCCGTTCTGGGCGAAGACCTTGATGGGGTCGTTGAGCACGCCCTCGTTGCGGAGCATGCGGATGACGGCGCTGGCCATGTCCTCATCCATGACGAAGAGCAGGCCGAAGTCCTCGCCCGCGAAGAGCAGGTCCTGGGCCAGCTGCGCCGCGTTGTCGGGGCTGTAGCCGGTCTCCTGGATGCCCACGAGCTCGTTGACACCCAGCTCCTCGGCCTTGGTGGTCATGCCCTCGTTGATCTTCTCGCTCGGCGGGGAGCCGAAGATGCCGGTCAGGATGTAGAAGCGCTCGCCAGGATAGGTCTCGGCCATCCACTCGGCGTATGACTCGCCCATGCCGACCCAGTCGAAGTCGATCGAGGCGACGTGGTCGGTGCCGTTGGCGATGACCGTGCCGACGCTGTCGGTGAGCACGACCGGGATACCGGCCTCGTTGCCGGCGTTGGCGGCCGCCGTCGCACCAGCTTCGGTGGACGAGAACATGCTGATGCCGTCGACCTCCTCGTTCACCGCGTTCGCGATGTTCTGGAGCTCCTTCTCGGCGTCATAGGCGGTGTCGTACTCGATGACCGTGTTGCCGTCCGCCTCGGCCGCGAACTTGAAGCCATCGACGTCGCGCTGATACCAGGTATCTGGTCCAGGCTTGATGTAGGCGTAGGTCTTGCCGCCGGCGGTCGGGTCGCAGGCCATCGCATCGTCCTGGGCCATCGCCGGGACAGCACCTGCGGCCAGCATCGACGCGGTGAGGACCGCCCCACTGACAAGGGCTACGCGTGCGTGCACGCGAGTCCGGGAAACACCAGTCATCTAACCCCTCCACACTCGTGACTGCGGTGACTTGGGACCGTCCGGAAGCCCGGACTCCAAGGGTTCATCGTGCCACGATTGTCAATCGGATTTCGCCCCGTCGAGCGGTCGTCGAGGCCGCCCGCGAAGCCCTGCCAAGCCGGATCTCCGACGTCGGATCAGGTCGCTGATGCCTCGAACTCGGCTACCGCCTGGCGCCAGCGCCGCACCGATTCGACGAGGTCGGCGATAACCGAATCGTCGGCAGCCTCGAAGGCAGGGATGACCTCGAAGATCAGCGGCGCGGTCGCCTCCGGGCCCAGCGTCTCCAGCACCGCGCCCGGAAGGATGCGCCCAGCCTCGTCGTGCTCGGCCGTGAAGGGCCAGTGCCGGTCACCGAGGACATCGGTCTGCTGGATCTGGATGACTGCCGCACGATTGCCCAGCCGGCGAAGCCAGGCGATAGGATCGCGCTCCTCACCCTCGGTCTCCGGGACGCACATGTGCCCCACGTCCAGGCACAGCTGCAGCGGCACATGCGCCTCGTCGCCGTCGGTGATGATCGACTCGATGTCGGGCATCGTCGAGGGCTCCCGCCGGGCAGCGAGGTTCTCGACGAGGAAGCCCTGGAGCTCGCGGTCGCGCGCCACAGCCGCCAGCCGAGCGAGGCGGGTCTTGAGCTCCTCCCACAGCATGGTGCGCCGCTCCGCATCGGCCCAGTCAGGGACACTGAAGGCGCCGACATGCCCACCGACCGACTCGACGCCGAGCCGGGCCGCGAAGTCGATGGCGCGCTCGTACCAGCGTTCTGCCGCGTCGCGCTCGCGCTCACTCGGGTGGAGCAGCAGGTTCGAGGAGTAGCCCGCGAGCCCGGTGAAGACGGAGTGGATTCTGAGGCCGTGTCGTCCGGCTGCCTCCAGGTGCTCGCCGACGTCCCGGGCCATCGAGTCATCGCCGCGCGTCACGTCCACGAGGTCCAGCGAGACCTGGACGAGCTCAAGATCCAACGTGTCGCGCACGATAGGAGCCCAGTCCGCGGGACGAGGCCAGCGCTTGACCGCGAAACACGTGTTGATACCGAGCTGCGCCATGGTGGCTCCCTCCAGCGAGCGTGTGGTACGTCCGTGACGATATCAGCACGATCGCGTCACGCGTTTCTCCCATCGTGTGGGGGGCGTGATACCCGACGCGACGCCGGGTAGGCTGGGCCCTGATGCAGCACCTTCGCCTGACCCACGCCAGCGAGGCGCTCGGCACCGTGCCCAGGAAGGCGTGAGCCCGGTGCGGGCGATCGCACCGGCCGGGGTCGACCGGGCGGCCACGACCGGCACCTACGTGCTGGTGCTGCGCAATCCGCGGACCGCGCGCATCACGGTCGGCAAGCGGCTGCGGATGATGCTGGAGGCAGGCTGCTATCTCTATGTCGGCAGCGCCTTCGGTCCCGGTGGGCTCGACGCCCGACTGCGACGCCACCAGCGCGGCGACGGCCGGCGTCACTGGCACGTCGACGACCTGCGCGCGGCAACCTCCTTTGTCGGTGCGATCGTCGATCGCGGCCACGAGCGGCGCGAGCACCGGTGGGCCGCCGAGCTGGAGGCCTGCGGGGCATACACGCTCATCCCCGGGTTCGGCTGCACCGACTGTCGCTGTACGACGCACCTGTTCTACGCGGCCGGCGCGCCTGCGTCGTTGGCGAACGTGCTGAGTGGCGCACCGCGATGGTGGCGTCCGCCGACATAGGACGGTTGGCTTGCCCGACCGGCTCGAGGCCCATGACCTCGGCCTGCGTCTCGAGCGCCTGCGCCGCGGTCTCGGCCGCATAGTCCTTCTTGCGACGACCGGAGAGCATCTCCAGCGACCGCGACACGATGTCCTCATCGTGAGGGCCTCTCGCTGACCTCCTCCCTCGCGTCCCGATCCGGAGCCGAACACATCTCGACTTCTGGGCGACGAGTGACACACTTGACCTGCTCCGTTCGTCTATGGGTATGGGGGTCATGGCAGGAGCCGTCGAAACGGACCTCGGCGTTCTCATCGAGGCGGCTGCGGCTGGTGATGACGTCGCCTTCGCTCGCATCGTTGACGCCCATCACGAGGACATGCGCCGCGTGTGCGTGGTGATGACACGGGACGAAGCGCTCGCAGAGGACGCGGTTCAATCGGCCTGGTCGATCGCCTGGCGGAAGCTGGGCACGGTCAGGGAGCCCGAACGGCTGCGACCCTGGCTCGTCTCGGTGGCCGTCAACCAGGCCCGGGACATGCTCCGGAAGCGTCACCGAACGCTTGCACACGATCTCGATGCGAGCGCCGCTCGCGTCAGCGGTGGCATCGACCCGGCGACCGGTATCGAGTCGCTCGATCTGCTCGCTGCAATGGACCACCTCGAGCCCGAGGACCGAGCCCTCATCGCCATGCGCTACGTCGCGGGCTTCGATGCCACCGAGCTCTCGACGGCCATCGGGCTCAGCCCAGCTGGCACGCGCACCCGACTGAAGCGTGTGATCGATCGACTCAGACAGGAACTCGCGTGATGGGACCGATGGACGCCTTCGAGCAGCAGCTTACCCGCGTGGCTATCCAGGTCGCCGGCCCGGTCCGCCCCGTCGACGCCATGGGAGTGGTGCGCTCAGCGAAGGCTGAGCCGATGAGCCACTGGTCGGCCCTCGCACGCTGGTTCAGGAGGGGTGCGACCAGTCCCACCGAAAGGGGCTTCTCGATGTTCTCCGCAATCAAGTTCGTGACCGCAGCCGCCATCGTGGCGCTCTTCGGCGGCTTCCTGCTCGCGGGTGTCCTTACGACGCAGCAAGACGGCGAAGCGCCCCCGGCTGCGGTGACCGAGTCACCCTCGCCCATGACGACCGACGACATCCTGCCCGGCATCGCGCTGACAGTCGAGGAAGTCGAACCGGGGGTCTACCGGGTCTTCGACGACGGCGCGCGGGACCTCGCAACGGTCGAGGCCATGGACATCGTGGCTGGCTACGACGGCAGTATCTGGCTTCTCAGGGAGGACGACTTCCTCCGGCTTGGCGGCGACGGGTCCCACGCGTGGCCGGACGTTCCCTTCGCCGACCCGGACGCGTCCCGCGTGGACCACATCCTCGAGGTCGCGCCGGACGGCACCATGTGGGTCATCCAGCGCTGGGCCAACAGCCGGCACCTCGACCCGCGCCGCGCCCCCGGCCTTCGCTCGACCGACGGTGAGGAGTGGACGGTCGAGCCATGCCCAGGAGGCAGGCAGTACCCGGAGTGTCGGGGGTTCTCGGTCGCCCCCGACGGCAGGGTCTGGGTGTCGTGGCACGAGGACGGTGGATGGCGGCTCGGCCATCTCGGGCCGACGGGCTGGCAGCCGCTCGACG
>JASFQX010000100.1:0-6330 GCA_050115215.1 Chloroflexota bacterium | reverse complement strand
CTCAGCGACAACGAGGTCTGCGACGCCCCGCTCGTGTACGGCGAGTAGCGGACCAGCGAACCGGGACGCGCGCCCGGTCGATCACCGTGTCGCCAGCCAGGACGCTCGGCACTTGTGCCCCGCGCCACCTGGGGCGCACCATGGTGCGTGCCGGGGTTGGGGTGGTTCGGGTCGGGGCCCCGGCCGTTCCGCTGTCCAGCGTTAGGCACCCCCTGGTGCGTCGGGGTCGAGCAGGCGGGTGACGAAGAACTCGTAGCCGTAGGTGTCGCCGTACTGGCGGCGCAGCTGCTGCTCCCTCGCCGACTCGTCGATGAAGCGCAGGGCCTGGGGGTCGAGCGCGTAGGCCTCGCGCTTGGCCGAAAGCTGTCCGGCCAGCGGGTCGTAGTAGTGCGTCCACCAGGCGGCGTCCGGCAGCGTGAAGTGGCCCACGATCTCGTAGCCGCAGGCCTCGATGCGCCTCAGGTTGCTGGGGATGTCGGTCATGCCCGGGTACTCATGGCGGAAGAAGTCGTAGATCTCGTCCGGCACGTCCGGCGTCAGCCAGGCGACCTCCGAAACCACCAGGTAGCCCCGCGGCCGAAGGAACGACTTCCAGCTCTCGAAGGCGTTGCTGAGGCCCATGATGTAGGCCGCGCCTTCCGACCAGATGAGGTCGAACGAGTCCTTGCCGAAGGGCAGGTCGTTCATGTCGCCGCGCATGACCTGGATGTGGTCACGGACCCCGGCGGCCTCAGCCCGTTCGCGCAGCTCGTCGAGGAACTGCTCGAAGAGATCGACCGCGGTGATGGTCCCTCCGGTTGCCTGGGCCAGCGCCAGGGTCTGCATGCCGGGACCACAGCCGACGTCGAGCACGTCCGGCCGCAGCGGCAGCTCGGCGCACATCTCCAGCGCGCGCAGCGAGGAGGCATCGTCGCCCGGGCCCTGCCGTGGCAGTCCCCGGTGGACGTCGAGGAGCAACGCCATCAACCGGTCGTCGTCGGTCATCGTCCGGAGAGGGTAGCGGCCGGGCCCGCCCGCGGCGTGGTCGATTCGGCCCCGTTATCAGGCGCCTATGCGCCCGATACGCGCGAGATGGCGTGTCGCCGGGCGCGGCGGTCTCCCACAGGCCCACCTCCTCACGGGGGCGGAGGTTCAGCTGGTCTCGGTGTCGTCTCCCCAGGCCTCGCCTTCGGCGAGGTGCTCGGCCAGGACCGCGCCGAGCCAGCGGAAGGTCCACTCCTCGGCCAGGGGCCGGGTCTCGGTGAAGACGATCGGCGTCTCGGGGTAGCGCACCTGCACGCGGGCGAGCAGGTCGGGCAGGTAGCCGCTCGGTGCGTGCGTCAGCTTGAGCAGCGAGGCGTAGCGATCCTCCACCACCACCGCCGACCGCGGGAGGCTCGAGAGCTTGGCCAGCTCGAAGGTCAGCGAACCGTTGTTGAGCGAGCCCGCGAGGTCTCCGATCGTCTTGCGCTCGACGGCGGCCACGATGCGTCCGGCGGCATCGCGCACGGCGTAGTCACCGGCCGGCAGCGCCTCGCGCTTGCTCTCGGCCTGCTGCTTGGCGAAGCGGTAGGGGTAGCGCTCGCGCGTGTCGACGAGGATGGTGAGGGTGCCCGCGAGGTCGCTGATGCGGCGGCCGGGGATGCGCGCGCCGGGTCGCGCCGTGGACGCCACCTTGCGTGTCTGCCAGAAGATGCCCTCCCGCCCGCCGGCGATGCGCGTGAACACGAACTGGGAGCGGAACTCGCGCTTGCGGTCCAGCAGCAGATCGACCGCGACGCCGCGCCGATGGCACTCGAGGACCGGCACGTCCTCGATGATCTCGGCATCGTCGGGCCAGGCCTCGATGCGGTGGCAGTAGACGCGACTGGTGCGCGGCCACGTGTCGCGTGCCTTGAGCGCGAGGCCATCCTTGCCGATGGGCACGCGCAGCAGGTATGGCAGCGTGCTATCGGGGTCGGGGTTGCGCGCCACCAGGAAACGCCGGCTCATGTGTCCATCCGGCCCGGCGATGACATCGCCTAGTCCAGGCCCCAGAAGGGGCCGGAGAGGCCGACCGAGCGGAAGTACTCGAGCGCGCGTACCGGCTCGCGACGCTCGTAGCCTGGTCCCAGCCGGCCCTCGTACCAGTGCGCGGCCAGGCGCCAGAGCGTGGCCAGGTCCATCACGTAGCCTGGCTCCGCGCCGCTCGACTCGGCCCAGCGCTGGACGCATTCGACGCTGCAGAAGAGCCGCTGGTTGTTGCAGGTGTGGACGACGTCGTCCCAGCACGCCGCCATCGGGACCAGGAAGTGGGCCACCTCGTCGCCGACCGGCGGGGCCTCGCGGTTGACGACCCACGCCAGCGGCTTGCCGCAGCCGGGGCACTGGGTAGCCACCAGCACCTCCGGGTCATCGGGCACGAGATGCGGGATGGCGAACGAATCCCAGGCGCAGCCACCCCACCACAGTGCTCCAGTGCCCATGACGCTGAAGCCCAGCGGGATGCTGGCGAAGGGGTGCGCCATCACGATCTCGCCATCGCGAAGGACCACGTGGCGGGCGACCGACAGCGAGTGCAGTGATTCGTGGACGGCGTCGGCGCTGATGACGAGCTGTTGGGCCAGCTCATCGACGCTGGGCGGGCGGCCATGGCGTACGAAGCCTCGGTAGACCGCGAGGCGCACGGCTTCGTCGTGGTTCATCGGCGGCTCCTATCGGGTCAGTCGTCGGCGGGGGAGGCGGCCAGCGGTCTGCCTGTTCGGGACTCGCGCCCGGATGATGCCGCAGGACGTCGCCGTCGCGCACGCCGCTCGCGCCTGGGCCGGCGGAACTCGATGACGAGCTCGGTCCCCGTGGCCTCCGCGATGCGCTTGAGCGTGCCCACGCTTGGGTTCTGCTGGCCCGATTCGAGTCGTGCCACCGTCGACTGGGGCATGCCGACCAGCCGCCCGAACTCGGTCTGCGTCAGGTCCATGTCGGCCCGCAGCCCGCCGATCTCGAGCGACAGGTCGTGGTACGGGAAATCCGCGTCGAACTCTTCCTTGAAGCCCGGGATGGCGAAGAGCTCCCCTCTTAGGTCTTCCCACTTCATCTTGCCGCCTCCAGTTCAGCGCGCCAATGGTGGACGCTGCGCTCGATGTCCTTGAGCCTCGCCATTCGCAGCCGCTTTGTCGTCTTCGCTGCCATCGCCCGACCGCCAGCTGGTTCGTGCCGCGGACCGGACAGAAGTAGAGCCGCGTACGGCCAGCGCGAACCTCCCACAGGTCAAGCGAGCTGAGCCTCTTCACTCCCGGCGCCCTCGTGCCCTCCCGGGCGAGGCGGTCCTGTACGCCGATCAGCTGCCGGACTTCGCCTTGGTGGCGACGCGCAAGCTCGCGTACCTGCTCCTCCACCTTCGGCGCCAGCCGGATGTCGAAGCCCCGATGCCGGGCCATGCCGACGCGTCGCGACTATAGCACCGATGCTATATCACGGCTAGTGCTGAGCGGTCGTCCTCCGGAGCGCCGGCGGCACGCCGACGGCGTGGGTGAGGTGGCCGTCGACGAGGGCGAAAGGCGGCAGGTCGAGCGCGTTCATGTCCACTTCCGCAAACTCGTCGAGCAGCCACTGGGCGAACTCGCGCTCCACGTCGAGGGGCAGGCACATGACCAGGTCGCGCATGGGCGCCAGGATCAGGCCGGTGCGCTCGCCGAACACGCGCGCCAGCTCCTCCGGCAGCAGCAGGAGCGAGGAGGCCCAGCCCTCGCGCGACTGGAAAGCCAGCGTGGGCACGTCCGCGATGCGCTCGTGGACGAGGGCGAACTGCCGGCGCTCGGCGGCCCGCAGGCGGACGTTGTCGAGGGCACGCTCGAAGGCCGCTTCGGCCGACACGCCCCAGCGGGCGAGCTGCTCATGGGCCACGAAGAGCATGGCCGGGCCGATGTCCAGCCCCAGCACCACGTCGATGCCGGGCGGGAAGTGGCGCTGTGGCAGCTCCTCGATGTCGACCGGCAGGGCGCGTCGGCGGGGGAGGGCCAGGCGCAGGTTCGGCGCCACGTCCTCCCAGGGTGCGTCGAGGTCGACCGCTTCGATGGCCGACATGACCTCCTCGACCGAGGCAGTGCTGACCAGGGGCTCGTCGGGTGTCGTCATGGGGCCATGCTCGCGAGCGGGCCTTGGTGGGGGCTGTCTGCCGGCTTATCGGGGCCTTGTGGCCCTGCGGTGCGCTGTGGATGGCCCGTAGGCTCGAGCCGTGACGTCCACCCATGCGCCGGTCGCCGAGGTTCGGCGTGCCTATGTCGACCAGGCGGCCATCAGCTACAGCTTCTACGTGGTGGGAGCCGCAACGGCCTTCATCGCCGTGGCCTTGTCGCTGTCGGAGACGCAGGCGGGGCTGCACTCGTCGGCCATGGCCGTGGGCATGATCGTGGCCGGGCTGGCCGGGGAGCGCTTCGATGAGCTGGCCGACGTGCGGCGGGTGCACCTCGGCGCCATGGTGCTGCTGGGGGTGGCCCTCGTGGCGCTGGCATGGGCGCCGGCGTTGGTGGTGACGCTGGTGGCGTCGCTGGGCATCGGGCTGGGGGCGGGGACGATGTTCGGGCATGTCAACCAGGTGCTCGGGGCCGGCGGTGGATCGGTCGCGCGACTGCAGCTGACGCGGGGGGCCTTCGTGGCCAAGGCCTCGCAGCTGATGGCGCCGGTGGCCATCGCGGTCGGGGCCGCGATCGGGCTCGACTGGCAGTTCGTCGTCGTGCCGGTCCTGGCGCTGGTGGGCGTGCTCTTCGTCTGGTCGCGCTCCGCCACCACGGGTAAGGCGCTGCACCTCGAGCTGGGCCGGCTGCCGCGGGCCTACTGGCTGCCGTGGTTGCTGACGGTGTCGGTCATCGGTCTCGAGTTCTTCGTGGTCGTGTGGGGCGGCACGCTGGTGGCGTCGCGGACGGGCGCTTCCCTGGCCGACGCGACGCTCACGATCTCCGCCTTCATCGCGGGCATGATCGCGGGGCGGGCAGTGATGTCCGCGGGCGCGGCGGGCCGAGTGGAGCCGATGTGGATCATCCGCGGCGGGCTGCTGCTGACGTTGATGGCGGTGCTGGTGCTCTGGGTGTCCGAGTCGTGGGCGGTGAGCGCGGCGGCGATGGCGATGTCGGGCTTCGGCGTGGGCATCCTCTATCCACCGGCCGCCTCGATCACGTTGGCGGCGGCGCCTGGGGCGCCTGCTGCGGCGTCCGCGCGGTTGGTGCTGGCGGCGGGGCTGGCCATCCTGGTGGCGCCGCTGCTGCTGGGCGTCATCGCCGAGCTGACCGACATCAGCTCAGCCTGGCTGCTGGTGCCGGGCGTGTGCGTAGCCGTGGCACTGCTGTCAGTGCCGGTGGAGCGGGCACAGCGGGCACGGATTGCAGGCTAGACGCGTTCGGCGAGGCTCGTCGAGATCTCCGCCACCACACCGTCGAGCCGGTCGCGGATGTCGCACTCCCAGACCTCGTAGACGAGCCAATCGGCCTCCTCCAGTTGACGCCGCTTTCGGGCGTCGCGTTCCCGGTTGAGCTCGAACTTGCGCGCCCAGAACTCCGGGTTCGACTTGGGCAGGTGCGGGTGGCACTTGGGGCAGTGATGCCAGTAGCAGCCGTGCACGAAGACAGCGACCCTCCTGCCGGGGTACGAGATGTCCGGCCGACCAGGAGCCCGTTTCCAGTTGAGCCGGTAGCCACGATGCCCGGCCTCCCGGAGCGCGAGTCGCAGCGTTCGCTCGGGCTTGGTGTCTTTCGCCCGATTGGCCTTCATGACAGCCCGAGTTGCTGTCGACGTGGCCGGCGGATTGGGTAGCTGTTGGCGAGCCATCACGGCAAGTATGGGGTCAGTCGTTGACGGTAGGCTGAATCGCGAACGAAGGAGACACTCCGTGGAGTACGTTGCAGAGGACTTCAGGCATGCCGCGGCCCTGCTGCGGGACCATCCAGCCTGGCTCGACATCCGGGCGGCGATCGAGGCCATCGATCGTAAGGCGGTAATCGCGAAGCAGGATGACCTGGCGGCTGCCGGTCGGGCGCCGCGAGGCGGACAGCGAGCCGTGAACGCGCTGTTCGAGGATCTGCTGCCGGAGCCGTCATGGGAACACCAGCCTCGGCTGTTCGACGCTCCTGAGTTACGCAAGTGGAAGATGGACTTCCTGAAGGCGCGCGTTGGGGTCGAGGTCTCCTTCAATCACGCGGAAGCCATCCCCTGGCAGTTCACGCGATTGAACATCGCTGGCGAGTCGGAGCGGGTCATCGAGGGCTCTCGAATCGATGTCGGCGTGGTCATCACGGCGACCGAGTCCCTGAAGGCATGGTCGAAGATGGACTCGGCAGTCGGCACGTTCGATGCCTTCAAAGCCTGGCTTCGGGAGATGAA
>JASFQX010000099.1:0-6346 GCA_050115215.1 Chloroflexota bacterium | reverse complement strand
GGCAGGTCGGCGCCTTGCCCTTGGCGGCGACCGGCTCCGCCACAGCGAAGAAGGCGCCGGTGGTGAGCACGACCGCCAGCACGATGAGGACCGCGGCCAGGCGACCAGGAGACCCTCCGCTCATGGGCCCATGGTGCGAGCACGCCAGGGCCGAGTCAAGCCACGGAACGAGAGACCCGGCCGGCAGCGCCTGGACTACGATTTGGGGGCGATGCGCGCCCTGGTCGGCATGGCTCTGCTCTCGGCTGCGGCACTGCTGCTGCAGGTGGCGCTGACGCGCGTCTTCTCGGTCGCGCAGTTCTACCACTTCGCCTTCCTGGTGGTGAGCCTGGCGCTGCTCGGGTTCGGCGCCAGCGGAACCGTGCTGGCCCTCTGGCCGGACCTGCGGCGACCGAGGTGGCGACCCTGGTTCGCGCTGGGGTTCGCGCTGACAGCGGTCCTCGCCTACCTCTTCGACAACCACTTCGCCTTCGACTCCTACAGCATCGCCTGGGACTCCGACCAGGCCTGGCTGCTCATCGCCAACCTGCTCTTCCTGGCCGTGCCCTTCGCCTTCGCCGGCCTGCTCATCGGCAGCATGCTGGCCGAGGAGGCCGATCACGCCGGGCGCGTCTATGCTGCTAACCTGCTCGGTTCGGCGGCCGGCGCGGCCGGCGCCATCGTGATCATGAGCTGGCTCGCCAGCGCCCAGGTCATCCTCCTCTGTGCCGTCCTCGGCGCGGTCGCCGGGGTCGTGCTCGCGAGCAGGCGGGAGCGGATCGCGGCCGGAGCCTGTGCCGTGGGGTCGGCCGCCGGTGTGGTGCTGCTGGTGCTGATGCCCTCGGTCTTCGAGGTCCAGACCTCCCCCTACAAGACGCTGAGCCAGGTCCGTCTCGATCCCGACGCGGTGGTCGTGCGCACCGAGGAGAACGCCTCCTCGCGGCTGGACGTGGTCGAGAGCCCGACCATCCACTCGGCCCAGGGCCTGAGCCTGGGCTATTTCGGCGACCTCCCGCCACAGGCGGGCCTCGTCGTCGACGCGGGCGCCCTGCTCCCGGTCTCGGAGCGGGCGGCGACCGACCCTGCCCTGCTCGAGCACCTGCCCTCGACGGTCGCCCATCGCGTGCGGCCGGACGCGGACGTGCTGGTCCTCGGCTCGGGCGGAGGCACCGAGGTTCTCACCGCGCTGGCCACCACCAGTGGGCAGGTGACCGTGGTCGAGCCGAACGAGCTCGTGGCAAATGCGCTCCAGACCGATCTCGGAACGTGGGCCGGCCTGGCCGCGGACCCCCGGGTCACGTTCGTGGGCGAGGAGATCCGGACCGCGGCCGAGCGGTCCGACCAGGCGTACGGCGTGGTGGTGCTCTCGCTGACAGAGGGCTACCACCCTGTCTCCTCGGGGGCGTTCACGCTGACCGAGGACTACACCCTCACGACGGAAGCGTTCAGGGCCTACCTCGGACTGCTCGAGCCCGACGGGCTGCTCGTGGTCCACCGCTGGCTGCAGGAGCCGCCGAGCGAGACCGTGCGCACGCTGGCCACGATCCTCGCCGCGCTCGACGTGTCCGAGCCGGCCGAGCACATCGTCGGCTTCCGCTCGTTCCAGCACGGCACCTTCGTGGTCAAGCCCGCGGGCTTCACCGAGGACGGGGTCGCGGTCCTGCTGGCCGGTGTCGAGGACCTGCTCTACGACCTCACGCTGGCGCCGGGCATGCCCACCGAGATGGTCAACCGCTACGCGCGGCTGCCCGAGCCGGTCTATGCCGAGACCTACCGCCAGCTGATCGAAGCGCCCGACCGCGATGCGTTCTTCGCCAGCCAGCCCTTCGACGTCACGCCACCCACCGATGCCCACCCCTTCTTCTTCCACTTCTTCCGCGCCGAGCAGACGCCGGACGTCCTCGAGAACCTGGGCCGGCGCTGGCAGCCCTTCGGCGGCAGTGGCTACTTCGTGCTGGTGGCGCTGCTGGCCTTCGCGGTCGCGGCGGCGCTGCTCTTCGTGCTGCTGCCGGTGGTCTTGCGGCGGCGCTTCCGTGATGCGCTCGGAGCCATCGGCCGCGGGCAGGCGGCGCGGGTGCTGGGCTACTTCACGCTGCTCGGGCTGGCCTTCCTGCTGGTCGAGGTCTCGCTCATCCAGCAGTTCATCCTGCTGCTGGGCCAGCCGACGCTGGCGGTGGCCACGGTCATCGGGGCGCTGCTGCTGTCGTCGGGCATCGGCAGCAGCCTGTCGGCTCGTGTCGACTGGCGCCTGGCGATGCTGATGCTGGTGGTGGCGCTGGTCGCCTACCCCCTGCTGGTGTCGGCCCTGACCCCGGTCCTGCTGCCGCTGCCGCTGATCGCGCGAGTGCTGTCCGTGGCCCTGCTCATCGCACCGGTCGGCTTCCTCATGGGCATGCCCTTCCCGCGGGGCGTGGCCGCGCTGTCCGGCACTGCCGAGGTGGTGCCCTGGGCCTGGGCGGCGAACGGCAGCGCCTCGGTCGTGAGCGCGGTGCTGGCAGCGATGCTGGCGCTGTCGTTCGGCTTCGGCGCGGTGCTCTTCATCGGCGCGGCCCTGTACCTGGGGGCGACGGCTATCCGTCCGTCTCCCGCGTGAAGGGCACGAAGCGCACGTCGAGCAGGCGCTCCATCGACACCTCGTCACCCTCCCGGGTCACCAGCCACAGCACCTGGACGTCACCCACGGGTCCGATGGGGATGACCATGCGGCCACCCTCGGGCTCGAGCTGGTTCACCAGCGGACGGGGCAGGTGGTCGGGCGCGGCGGTCACGATGATGGCGTCGAAGGGCGACCGGTCTTCCCAGCCGAAGTAGCCATCGGCACGCCGGACGGCGACCTCGTCCTCGTAGCCCAGCTCATCGAGCACGGCCCTCGCGATCCCGGCCAGCTCGGGCACGATCTCGATGGAGTGGACCTCGTCGGTGAGCTCGGCAAGGATGGCGGCCTGGTAGCCCGAGCCGGTGCCGATCTCCAGCACTCGGTCGCCCGGCTCGACCTCGAGCAGCTCGGTCATGAAGGCCACCAGCGAGGGCTGGGAGATGGTCTGGCCATAGCCCACGGGCAGCGGATGGTCGGCGTAGGCCAGGGCCAGGTGCTCGGTGGGGATGAAGGCGTGGCGGGGCACGGTCCGCATGGCCGCGAGCACCGCCTCGTCCCGGATCCAGGGCTCGACCTGGCTGCTGACGAGGGCTTCGCGCTGGGCGCTGGTCTCGTCGGTGTCCTCGAAGACGCGGTCGAGCGTCTCGGGGATGAGCAGCGGCTCCGGCGAGGGTGCGGGCGAGCGCCCGGGCGACGGCTCCTGCGCGATGAGGAGCCTGGTCGCGGGCTCCTGCGAGATGAGGAACCTGGGCGAGGGCCCGTTCGCGAGGAGGAGGATACCCACGCTTGCCAGCACCAGCAGCAGGCTGGCGATGGCGGCGGCCAGGGTGCGGGTGTGAGGCATGCTGGATCCTCCCGCTCGATTCTATGACCGGCGGCCACCAGCGGTCGCTGGGGCGCCTTCTCGTCGACCAGCCGGTCCCTACAACGCTCCGTACTCGACCGGCTGCGCCACGGTGGGCAGTTCGACGGCCATGGCCTCGAGGTACTTCTGGGCGGCGCCGGTGTTGAAGATGACGATCCGCTCGTCGGGTTCGACCCCTCCCTCCCGGACCAGCCGCTCGAGCACGCCCACGCAGGCCGCGGCTTCCGGGCAGAGCGCGATGCCTTCGAGCCTGTTGGCAATGCGCATCCACTCGCCCAGCCTCCCCTCCTCCGCCGTCACGGCCGCCCCGCCCGACTCGCGCACCGCGTCGAGGATCATGAAGTCGCCCACGGCCACGGGCACGCGGATGCCGGCGGCGATGGTGTGGGCATCGGCAGCCGGCGCTGCGAACCGCTCACCGGCGGCCCAGGCGTCGGCGATGGGCGGGCAGCCGTCCGATTGGCAGGCCACCAGCCGCGGCTTCTGCGGTGCCTCCAGCCAGCCCAGGGCCTCCAGCTCCGCGAAGGCCTTCCACATGCCGATAAGCCCGGTGCCGCCGCCGGTGGGATAGAGGATGACGTCAGGCAGGCGCCAGTCGAGCTGGTCGGCCAGCTCCAGGCCCATCGTCTTCTTGCCCTCGATGCGATAGGGCTCCTTGAGGGTGCTCATGTCGAACCAGCCCATGGCTTCCACGCCGCCACGCACGATCGCACCGCAGTCGTTGATGAGCCCCTCCACGAGGTAGGCGTGGGCCCCGTAGAGCGCGGCTTCGTAGCGGTTGACCACCGGCGTGTCGGCAGGCATGAAGACATACGCCTCCATCCCGGCGCGGGCGGCGTAGGCGGCCAGTGCGCCCCCGGCGTTGCCGGCGGTCGGCGCGGCCAGGCGTTCGAGGCCCAGCTCCCTGGCCATCGACACGGCCATGGCCATGCCGCGCGCCTTGAACGAGCCGGTGGGCAGACGCGATTCGTCCTTGATGAGGAGATTGCGCAGGCCGAGGTGCGCGGCCAGGCGCGGTGCCTCCAGCAGCGGGGTCATCATCTCGCCGAGGGAGACGGGATCGGCGCTCAGGGGCAGCAGCTCGCGATAGCGCCACATGTCCGCCGGGCGCGTTCGCCAGGCGTCGCGGTCGACCGCCGACCGCACCGCGTCGAGGTCGTAGCGCACCCACAGCGGGCGCCCCTGGTGCATCGTCTGGACGGTTCCGGCCGGCAGCACGGTGCCATCGATGGCGGCTTCGAGGTGGGCGACGTAGCTGGGCACCCCCCGAGTATCGCCCGTCTCGTGCCCGGCGCGCATCGAGCACCGGCTATCCCTTGCCCGATGACAGAAGCTGGGGTCCGGGGTCAGTTGTCCCCGCGAGACGACGGTAGCGGAGCCGCCTCAGGCTGCGGCGCCGACGGGATCGCCGCTCGAGCGACGGACGATGAGCTCGGTCGGCAGCAGGATCTCCTGCGGCTCACCGTCCGGCTCCTTGATCCGCTCCAGCAGCAGCCGGACCGCGCGTCGGCCCATCTCCTCGGCCGGCTGCGCCGCCACCGTGAGGAAGGGGAAGGTGACCATCTCGGTGGGCAGGTCATCGAGACCCACGAGCGCCACGTCCTCGGGGATGCGCAGACCCAGCTCCTCCAGTGCGTGCTGGGTGCCGATGGCCAGGAAGTTATTGCCGGCGAAGATGGCCGTGGGCCGAGGCTCCGCCTGCATCACCTGTGTACACATGTCCCGGCCGGCCTCGAGCGAGAAGTCGCCGTGGCGCACGATCGGTGCCGGCAGACCGGCCTCCTCGTAGGCCTTGGCAAAGCCGGCCGCACGGTCGACGGCGGTGGGCACGTACTCAGGACCGGTGAGCACCGCCGCGTGCCGGTGGCCGAGCCCGGCCAGCAGCTGGCCCAGCTCGTAGGCACCGCCCTCCGCGTCGGCGCGCACGACGTCCACGTCCGCCATCTCCGGGCGTCGATCGACGATGACCAGGGGCACGCGCGCGTCGCGGCATCGGCGCACGGTGTCGGCGCAGGTGCCCGCCGGGATGGCCAGCATGCCGTCCACCTGTCGCTGGAGCAGCATGGAGACCACGCGCTGCTCCTCGTCGGGGCGCTGGTCGGTGTTGGTCAGCAGCAGGTAGAGCCCGGACTCACGCGCGGTCACCTCCATGCCCCGCACCACGTGGGTGAAGAAGGGGTTGGTGATGTCGGGCATGACCAGGCCGATCGTGTCGGTGCGTTTGGTGCGCAGGTTCCGGGCAACGGTGTTGGGCACATAGCCCGTCTCTTTGAGCGCCTTCTCCACGCGCGCCCGCAGCGTCGGGCTGACCGGCCCTGAGCCGTTGACCACCCGGGACACGGTCATGGGCGAGACGCGGGCACGCTTGGCGACATCGAGGACCGTGGCCATGAGGTCGTCATGGTAACGTAACCAGCCGCTCGGCCGGAAGGTAGTCCTGCGGGCTAGAACCCGCGGAGGTCGGTGCTGGAGCGGGCCGGCAGACCCTCGTGAGGGACGCGCCTGAGCACCACGTAGCGGAGCCCGTGAGACTCGCAGAACGCGCGCTTCTCGGGCTTGTCGCCGTCCTCGTTGACCACGTAGTAGGTCGGCCTGAGCCGGTCGATCTCGGGCTCCGCATCCATCCAGCCTGAGCCGGACGAGACCAGGCAGCGGTAGACCGGCTTCATCGAGCCGACCATGTAGCGTCGCTCCTCCTCGCCCTGGAGCGGGTGGCCCTCGCCCTTGAGCAGGCGCACGTTGCGGTCGCTGCCCACGACCACGTACAGCGGCCCGTAGGCAGCCGCATCGAGGAAGAAGCGGACGTGGCCCGAGTGGACCCAGTCGAAGCAGCCGGTCACGATCGCCGTCTCGACGCCCTCGGGCAGCAGCTCGGGTTCGTAGGGCGGGAACCCGGCGCGATCACC
>JASFQX010000098.1:0-6346 GCA_050115215.1 Chloroflexota bacterium | reverse complement strand
ACGGTGTGATCGATGGGGCCGAGGACAGCGACGACGATCGGCTCAGCGATCGCGCCGAGATGGCATACGGCCTCGACCCGGGGCGTCGCGACAGCGACGGCGACGGCATCAAGGACGGGCGAGAGGACGCCGACCGGGACGGACGCTCCAATGCGGCCGAGCAGGACAGGCGACCCGTCCCGAACGGCCTGCGGCCGGGCCTGGCCGGGGCGCCGACCGACGTGTCGCCCTACAAGCCCGGCTGCCAGGCGACGCACGGGTCGGCCTTGGTGGTCACCTGCTCCTACGGTCCAGCGTCGAGCCCCACGCGCGTGGTGCTGATGGGTGACTCGCACGCGATGCAGCTGGCGACGCCCATCGTGACCGTGGCCCTCGAGAACGGCTGGCGCCTGACGACGCTGGTCAAGAAGGCCTGCCCGCCGGTACTGGGCATCCACAACCGGGCCCAGCGCTGGGTGGACGACGGGGCCAGCTGCCGCAAGTGGCGGCGCAACGCGCTCGAATGGCTGCGCCGGGAACCGCCCGACCACATCATCTTCACCCACTCCGACGGGTATGCCATCTCGACCTTCACGGGCAAGCCCATCCGGGGCGCCGACCGACCGGTCGCCTGGCGCCAGGGGCTGAAGCGCACGCTGGCACAGATGCCGCCCGAGTCGGCCGTGATCGTGCTCGGCGACATCCCCACCAACCGGGTCAACCCGGTCGGCTGCCTGCGGAAGCATCCGCGCGACATCTCGCGCTGCGTGACGTCGCGACAGCCGCTGCACAAGCGCAAGATCGAGCTCGCCCTGGAGCAGGCAGCGCGGGCCAAGGGTGCCACCTACCGTCGCTTCTACCGCAAGGTCTGCTCCTACGACCCGTGTCCGGTCATCCAGGGCAACGTGCTCATGTACCGCGACCGCGGGCACCTCACCGCGACCTTCGCGGACCAGCTCACGCCCACGTTCCGGACCATGCTGCCCGCGCTCATCGGGCCGACCCCGGCAGGAGCGCGCTGATGCGGACAAGGGGCCTGGCCCGGGAATGGCTCGTGGCGATGCTGGCCGCGCTGGTGGCCTCGCCCGTAGCGGCCGTGGACAGCGATGACGACGGGCTCTCCGACGGGTTCGAGAAGCGCTACGGCGTGACCAGCCACCTGGCCTGGGACAGCGACGGCGACGGCGTCATCGACTCCGCCGAGGACCTCGACGGGGACAAGCTGAGCAACCTCGCCGAGCAGCGCTACGGCACCCATCCGCAGAAGCGGGACACCGATGGGGACGGCATCGGTGACGGGGCCGAGGACGCCGATCGTGACGGTCGCTCCAACGCCCGCGAGCAGGACCGGCGACCGGTGCCGGGCGGGCTGACGCCAACGCTCCTCGATGCCAGCTGGGACCGCCAGCCGGACAAGGGCCGTTGCCAGGCCGTCCACGGCAGCTCCAGGGTCAGGAGCTGCACCTTCGGCGACCCCGGCAGCGACACGACCCTCGTGCTCGTGGGCGACTCCCACGCCACCATGTACCTCACGCCCTGGAAGCGCATCGCGCGGGCTCGTGGCTGGAGGCTGGTGACCATGACCAAGGCCGCGTGCCCGGCGTTCCTGGGCCTGCACGGCGCCCTGCAGTACGAGCTGGACGAGGGCGCCAGCTGCCGCCGGTGGCGCCGTAACGTCATCGATCGCCTGCAGGCCCAGCGGCCCGACTACGTCGTCTTCGAGCACGCGGACTACCGGCTCAAGACCGTGCAGGGCGTGAACGTCCCTCCGGACAGGCGACCGGAGGTCTGGCGCAAGGCCGTGAAGCGCACGCTCAGGCAGCTGCCCGCTTCGACCCGGGCGCTGGTCATGGGGCGCGTGCCGGCCAACCGGACACACCCGGTGAAGTGCCTCAGGCGCTATCCGAAGGACCTGTCCAGGTGCACCACCAAGCGGATCCCCAGCGGCCAGCGCCGCATCGACAAGGCCATCAGGACTGGGGCCGCCCAGGGTGGCGGCGCCTACGCCACGCTGCATCCCAAGATCTGCAGCTACAGCCCCTGCCCGGTGGTGCAGGGCAAGGTCATGATGTGGCGCGACGGGGGCCACGTGACCGAGACGTTCGCGAAGCTCATGCAGCCCTCGCTGGCCAGGATCCTCGAGCGCATGCTGGTGGACGCGCCGTGAGCCGGCTGCGAACAGCGGGCCTGTCGGTGCTCGTGTCAGCCCTGTTGCTGACGGCTGCGGCCCCGGTGGGCGCCGCCGACACCGACGGCGACGGCCTGCGCGACGACTTCGAGACGCGCTACGGCTTGAGCTCGCCGGAGCTGCCCGACACCGACGGCGACGGCGTCATCGACTCCGCCGAGGACAGCGACGGCGATCGGCTCAGCGACCGCGGCGAGCAGCGCTTCGGCACCGACCCGACGGTGCCCGACACCGACGGCGACGGCACCCCGGACAGCGCCGAGGACCACGACGGGGATGGACGCAGCAATGCGCTCGAGCAGGACCAGCGAGCGGTGCCCGCGGACATCCGGCCGACACTGGCCACGGCGCGTCGCGATCGGCAACCCAAGCGCAAGGCCTGCCAGACCTGGCACGGCAAGTCGAAGGTCACGACCTGCACCTTCGGCGACCCGGAGGGCGACATCCACATCGTGCTCGCCGGCGACTCGCACGCCACGATGTACCTCACGCCACTGCACCGCGTGGCGCGCGAGCACGGCTGGCGGCTGACGACCATGACCAAGAGCGCCTGCCCGGCCTTCCCCGGGATGCTGGGTGACAACCAGTGGGATATCGATCGGGGCAAGAGCTGCCGACGCTGGCAGGAGCGGGTGATGACCCGGCTCAACCGCCACCCGGTCGACCTGGTCATCTTCTCCCATACGCCCTCCTACAAGCTGCGCCGGCCGGATGGCCGCATCGTCAGCCCGTGGCGCAAGGCGGGGGAGTGGCGGCGCGGGCTGAAGCGAACGGTGCAGCGGCTGCCCGAAGAGACCACGATCCTGGCGCTCGGCGGCACGCCGCGCAACTTCAAGGGCAGCCCGGCCAAGTGCCTGCGCCAGAATCCGCGTGACATCTCGGCCTGCGTCTCCCGCCGCCAGCCGGAGGCGAAGCGCACGATGGACGTCGGCCTCAAGCAGGCCGCGGCGGTCACGCGTGCCCGCTACGACAGCCTCTTCGACCAGATCTGCACCTACGATCCGTGCCCGGTGGTGCAGGGCGATGTGCTCATGTGGCGGGATGGCAGCCACCTCTCCGAGACGTTCGCGCGACTGCTGGAGCCATCGGTCGAGCGCCTGCTGGGCGACGCGCTGCAGCCTGCGGCGGCCGCGGAATGACTCCGAGTCGCGCCGGGCGGCTGGTGGCGGTGGTTGCGGCCGCCTGCTGCTTGGCCCAATCGGCCGGCGTCGTGGGGGCCGCGGATACGGACGGCGATGGACTGCAGGACCACTTCGAGGAGCGCTACGGCCAGACCGATCCGAGGCTGCGCGATACGGATGGCAACGGCCTCAGCGACGCCCTGGAGGATGGCGACGGCGACCGCGTCAGCGCCATCGCCGAACAGCGGTATGGCACCGATCCCACCGTAGACGACAGCGACGGCGATGGCATCACCGACGGCGAGGAGGACAGCGACGGCGATGGCACGAGCGACGCGCGTGGGCAGGACCGTCGGCCGCTGCCGGGGGACGTCAGGCCCAGGCCCAAGGACGCCTGGTGGGACCGCCCGCCCAGCTACGACGACCGCTGCCACAACGACCAGTTCGATCCGCAGCTGAACCCCTGCGTCTACGGCCTCGCCGAGAGCGACACCACCGTCGTGCTCTTTGGCGATTCCCACGCGCTGCAGTGGCAACCCGGGCTCAAGCAGGTGGCCTCCGACCGTGGATGGCGCCTGGTGACGCTGACCAAGGCGGCCTGCCCGCCGCCGCAGATCCTGTCTGGACGCAAGGACCCCGCGGCGGGCGCGTCCTGCGAACGCTGGCGTGCGGACGCGCTGGCCTGGATCGCCGACAACGAACCCGACGTCGTGCTCATGACCGGTGGCGGCCGCATCTACCGGCTCGTGGATGAGGCCGGCGAGCGCATCCCAGCGGAGGACCGCACCGCGACCTGGACCCAGGGACTGGTGTCGACCATCGAGGCCATGCCCGAGGCCACCCGACCGCTGGTGCTGGCCGACACGCCCTACCTCGACACCAACCCTGCCACCTGCCTGGAGAAGGATCCGCGTGACCTGGTGGCCTGCTCTACCAGCCGCTCGGCGGCCATCGACCCGCTATTCGATGCGGCCGAGCGGGCGGCGGTGGAGGCAGCAGGGGCCGCCTACGCGGACCTCAACGACGTCGTCTGCCCCTACAGCCCATGCCCCATCGTCTTCGGCGACGTCTTCGGCTGGCGCAACCGCGACCACATCACGGCCTCGCTGGCGGTGATGCTCTCACCGTCCCTGGAGCGTGCGATCGCCGCCGAGCTGGGGCTCGAGGACGGCGCCGGCGAACAGGCAGAACCGGTCGGCGCGTCAGCCGCGGCGGGTATCCCCGCGCTGGCGTGGTTCGAGCGGTAGCAGCAGCGGCTGCCAGTCGATGCCGTTGCGGTCACGGTGCCAGAAGACGATGGCGTTGTAGCGCCGGGCCAGCGACATCACGAAGCGGTAGTCGCGAGGGTTGATGTTCCCGGCCGGGGCCGATCCGATGTCGATCTCGTCCACGGGTCCTCCGCTTCATGGCGCGCAGCGCGATCGTGACGGCGCGCAGACCAATCGTATCGAGCCTCCGGCGGACGCGTGCGGGCGGACCGCTGCCGCCGGGGCTACTCCGACGAGGCGTGCTCCAGGCCGTGCTCCACGCTCTCCTGTTCGCCTTCGGAGAGGTTGGCCTGCAGCACCCGTAGATACTCCTCCTCCTCGGCCACGTGCGTCTTGACGGTGGCGTAGAAGCGGATGATGAGCCGTCGCAGGCCGAGGGCATCGGTGGGATTGAGCGCGTTGGCCTCCACGCGGTCCATGTAGCCACCCATCGATTCGATGAGCTCACCGAGCTCGACATGCTCACGCCGCAGGTGGGCCATGGAATGGCGGTTCTGCTGGAGCCGCTCGAGCTCCGGGTAGACGTTCTGCTCCACGACCTGCACGTGGGGCCAGAGCGTGCCCGTCATGAAGTCGTACTCCTTGGCGAAGCGTTCGCTGAACTCCGGGGGAACCGGTCGCTCTTCGAGCATGTCGGCCAGGGCCGGGAGGCGGTCGACATGCTCACGGATCCTCTCGTGATGCTCGTGTCCGGCCTGCGCGATCGGCGTCATCGTGACCTCATCTGGTGCGGCCCGGTCGAAGCCCGGGGCAAGTCGTGTCGTCCAGGCGGTGGAGACCCACCACCAGACCGAGACTGGCCCGCCGAGTGCCTCGGCGACAGGGCCGAAGGGACCCAATTCGGCCCGCTTGGCCCGCGGATGGGCCCGACGACCATGAGTGGTGTGCGCGCGCACCGGGTGCTGGCGATCGGAGTCGAGGTCCCGGCGGTCTCTCGTCTTCGCCGGCGGCGTCCTGGGTGCCGTCGTCAACCTGCTCGTGCTCCAACCGTGCTGGTATCCTTACCTTGTTCGCATAGTAAGGATGCCCATCATGGAAGTCTCGGCACGGCTCAGCTCGAAAGGCCAGGTCACCGTCCCGCGCGCGGTCCGCGACGCGCTCGCCCTCGAGGAAGGGGACCGCCTCGTGTTCCGGGTGGAAGGCGACCATGCCGTCATGGCGCGGACGCCGGACCTGTTGGCGCTCGAAGGATCGGTGAGCGTGCCGGCCGCGAAGCGTGGCACGCCCTGGGATGAGGTCCTGCGGCAGTCGCGGCGAGCCCGCGCAGCCGCACGGCGGTGACCGCCTTCGTCGACGCCAACATCTTGATCCGCCACCTGACCCGTGACCCACCCGATCAGGCCCAGCGGGCCACGCGCTACCTGCGTGACGCCGACGAGCTGCTGCTGCCCGATCTCATCCTTGCCGAGGTCGCCTACGTCCTCGAGTCGTTCTACGAGACGCCTCGGGCACAGGTGGCGGCCACGCTGCGAGCGGTCTTGGCATTCCCCGCCATCCGGGTCATCGACGCGGACCTGCTGCAGCGTGCTATCGAGGTCTATGACTTCCTCCGGCTCGACTTCGCCGATGCCTACCTCGTCGCCAGCGCGGAACGAACCGGGGTCGGGGTCATCGCCTCGTTCGATCGGGGCATCGATCGGGCCGCCACCATCCGCCGCGAGGAGCCAGCTTGAGTAGCGAGAAGTCGATACCGAGCTGACCTTCTTCACCGGCCACACGTCGGGCACGTTCGGCAGCCCGAAGAAGCGGTGCGCGGCGCCTTCGCGCCAGCCGTGGAAGCACCAGTCGTG
>JASFQX010000097.1:0-6371 GCA_050115215.1 Chloroflexota bacterium | reverse complement strand
ACCCCACTCGTTCTCGCCGTCCGCCTGCGCCAGCAGCCCTTCCCCGATGATGTCGTTGACGGGCATGCGCGGATTGAGCGAGCCGTAGGGGTCCTGGTAGATGATCTGGAGCTTGCGCCGAAGCCCGCGCAGCTCCTTGCCCTTCACGTGGGTGATCTCCTGGCCCCGGAAGTAGACGCGGCCGGACGTCGGTTCCAGCAGCTGCAGGAGCGTGCGTCCGAGCGTGGACTTGCCGCAGCCCGATTCCCCGACCAGGCCCAGCACCTCGCCCTTCGCGACGCTGAAGCTGACGCCGTCGACGGCCTTGACGTCCCCCACCTTGCGCCGCAGGAGCCCTGCGTGGATGGGGTAGTACTTGTAGAGATCCTCGATCTCGATGAGGGCCCCGTTCGTCTGGGGCGCCCGGTCCTGGGCACGGCCGCTCACGAGGCATCCTCTGTCGACTGCCCTGAAGCGTCGGCCGCGCCGGCCTGAGCCCCGACGCCGGCCTGAGCCCCGGCACCGGCCTGAGCCCCGGCCCTGGCACCGGTCCGAGCCTGGGTGTCCGCCACGGCGGCATCGTTCCGCGGAGGCTCAGCGTAGAGCCAGCACGCGATCTGGTTCTCGGCCGTGGCGTCGACAGACTGCAGCTGCGGATCGTGGGCGATACAGGGCTCGAACCGCGCGGGGCAGCGGGGCGCGAAGTTGCAGCCCTTGGGCATGTTGAAGGGGTTCGGCACCGAGCCCTTGATCACGCGCAGCCGCTCTCCACGACGCGCGCGCGTCGGCATCGACTCCAGGAGTCCCTGCGTGTAGGGGTGTCTCGGCGAGGTGAAGATCTCCTCCACCGGCCCGGCCTCCACCACGCGACCGGCATACATCACCGCTACGTGGTCGACCATCTCGGCCACCACGCCCAGGTCATGCGTGATGAGCATGAGCGCCATCCCGAGCTTCGCCTGGCTGGCGCGGATGAGATCGAGGATCTGGGCCTGCACGGTCACATCCAGCGCCGTCGTGGGCTCGTCGGCGATGAGCATCTTGGGCTGGCACGAGAGTCCCATGGCGATCATCGCGCGCTGACGCATGCCGCCCGAGAGCTCGTGCGGATACTGCTTGACGCGCCGTTCGGGTGAGCTCATGCCCACCTGTGCCAGGGCTGCGATGGCACGCTCGTTGGCTTCGGCATTGCCCACATCCAGGTGCTCCTTGACGGCCTCGCCGATCTGGTAGCCGATGGTGAAGACCGGATTAAGGCTGGTCATGGGCTCCTGGAAGATCATGGCGATCTCGCCGCCGCGAACGCCGCGCATCTGGTCTTCGCTGAGCGCCAGGAGCTCGCGCCCCTCGAGCGTGATCGATCCCGAGGGGATCCGCGCCGGCGGCATCTCCAGCAGCCGCATCACGGTCAGGGCGGTGACGCTCTTGCCCGAACCGGACTCGCCGACGATGCCGATGGAGGTGCCCTTGGGCAGGGTGAAGCTGACGCCGTCGACGGCCTGGACGGTGCCGTCCATGACGTCGAAGTAGGTGCGCAGGTCCTCGACGACGAGCAGCTCGTCGGCACCGGCCCGGCGGTTCGGCGAGTCGGCCACGGGCGCCGCCCCCGGACGCTCAGTCATGGGCCCGTGGGTCGAAGGCATCGCGCAGGCCGTCGCCCATGAAGTTGATGCCGATGACCATGAAGGCGATGGCCATGCCGGGGAAGAAGGCCCACCACCAGTTGCCCAGGATGAGCTGACCCTGTGACTGCGAGAGCGCCGTGCCCCAGCTGACGTCGGTGTTGCGGATGCCGAAGTTGAGGAAGCTCACGAAGGCCTCGAGGATGATGGCGTTGGCCACGATGAGCGTGGCCGAGACGATGATGGGGCCCAGGGCGTTAGGCAGGATGTGTCGGAAGGCGATACGCCAGTTGCCGACCCCGACCGCCCGTGCCGCGTCGACGTATTCCTGCTCTCGCAGCGACAGGTACAGCGCACGCGTCAGCCGCGCCAGCACCGGCCAGGAGAGCAGGCCGAAGATGATCATCAGCAGCAGCGGGTCACCACCGCCGAAGAAGGCCGCTGCCACCAGGATGATGAACAGGAAGGGGATGGCCAGCATGAGGTCGACGAAGCGCATCAGCAGGTAGTCGACCTTGCCGCCGAAGAAGCCGGAGACGACGCCGACCGACACGCCGATGGTGACGGCGATGACCATCGTCACCAGGCCGAAGGCCACGGACAACCGAGCGCCGTTGACCACCAGCTCGAAGACGCTGCGGCCCAGGTAGTCGGTGCCGAAGATGTTCGCTGCCGAGGGTGGGTCGCCGCCCGGCCGGCTGATGCGCGTCAGGTCGAGCGGATCGTAGGGCCAGATGATGGGGCCGAAGACCGCGATGAAGATCATCGTCCCGACCATCACGCTGCCGAGCAGCGCCATCCGATGCTTCCTGAACCGACGCCAGGCCAGCTGCCACTGGCTGAGCGGTTCGAGCGCGACCTCGTGGTCCTCTTCGTAGGTGGCGGCGATGACCTCCTGGGCCGCGGGGCTGTGGAGGATGTCGTCGCCGGGACCCTGGTACTCGCCGGCATGCTCATAGACGTCGGCCTGGCGTACCGCCTGGATGTCCTCGGGTTCCTTGAACGCGCCGGTCCGGTCTGCCATCGCGCTAGTACCTGATGCGCGGGTCGATGATGGCGTAGACGACGTCGGCGATGAGGTTTGCCAGGAGGATGGCGAACGACGTCAGCATGATGAGCGCCATGAGCACGTAGTAGTCGCGCTCGTTGACCGAGGTGATGAAGAGGCGGCCGATGCCGGGCCAGCTGAAGATGGTCTCGACGACCACGGCGCCGGACACGAGGAACGGGATCTCCAGGGCGATATTGGTGGTCACCGGCAGCATCGCGTTGCGGAACGCGTGGCGGCCGATGACCCGCCGGGCCGAGAGGCCCTTGGCGCGGGCGGTGCGCACGAAGTCGGCACTCAGGGTCTCAAGCATGGAGGCGCGCACGAAGCGGCTGTCCGCGGCGATGTTCACCACCACCAGCGTGAACACCGGCAGGATGAGGTGGCGTCCGATATCCCACGCGGCGTCGAGAGGGCGTCCGACGGCCGCGGCCCAGAACTGCGGCGAGCCGAAGGCCGGCCAGTCGCGGGCGTCGACGACGCCGCCGGTGGGCAGCAGATGCAGTGCCGGGCCGAACAGGAAGATGAGCATCAGGCCCAGCCAGAACGTCGGCAGCGAGTACATGATGTAGGTCATGAAGGTCAGGACCTGGTCGTAGATGGAGTAGCGGCGCACGGCCGCGAACACCCCCAGGACGATGGCTGTCCCGACCCAGATGATGAGCGCGGCCCCCGCGAGGACCATCGTCGCCGGCAGCCGCTCCCAGACCATCTCCCACACCGGCCTGGCGGTATCGAGGCTGTTGCCCAGGTCTCCGTGAAGCAGGCCGTTGTCGCCGCCTCCCAGGAAGGCCGGCAGGAAGTTGAGCCCGCCCTGGTCGGAGAAGAAGGCGTCGACGCCATCTCGCTCACAGTTGAGGAAGCCCGTCCAGCCGCCGAACATGCGCAGGATAGCGGCGGGATCCTTGGAGTCCTCCAGGCACCAGCGATCGAGCCAGGCCTCCTTCATCTCCTGGGTCATCCGGGGATTGGTGCTGACGGAGCCGGCCGGGCCGCCGGGCGCCATGAGCAGGAGCGTATAGCTGAGGATGATGACCCCGAGGAAGAGCGGGATGAGGCCGAGGAGGCGGCGGATGATGTAGGTAGTCAAGGAGGAGAGCTGTCCCTGGGCGATTCGAACGGGGGATTCCCGGGGCTGGGACCCCTCAGGTAGCCGACTCGGGCCGACCGTCGAACGGCCGACCCGAGTCGAGCATCACGTCTCGGTGACGCGCGTTGGAGGCTACTGCTGCTGCAGCCACCAGTCCCCGATGTTCCACATGTCGCTGGCGGTACCGGGGTTCTGGAGGTAGTTCTGGAGGTCGGAGTTCAGGCCGCGGACGTTGCTCCGGTAGTAGAGCACGACCTCGGGCTGGAGCTCGGTGTGGACCGCCTGGAACTCGTGGGCGAGGGCCACGGCCTCGGCCTGGTCGGTGGCGCCGAACAGGCTATCGAGGATCTCGTTCATGCGCGGATCGATGAGGCGCACGAAGTTGGCGCCGGCGCCGCCGTTCTCCTCGCGGGGGATCCAGTCGGAGTGGTAGACGGTATAGGTGTTGCCGAAGAGGTTGAACGAGGAGACCCAGGCGAACTCGGTGGTGTCGTAGTTGCCGCGGGTCAGGTTGCACTCGGCATCAGGGCCGGCCTCGTTCCAGCCGGAGAAGATGGTCTCCGGGGCCGCGGTGTTGATGAGCTCGACACCGAGGTCGCGGAACGCGCTGGCGAGGTAGTCGCCGGCGGCGACGCGATAGCCGGCGCCCGTGGTGCAGTGCAGGAAGCTCAGCGGGATGCCGTCCTTGTCGCGGATGCCGTCGCCGTCAGTGTCGACCCAGCCCGACTCATCCAGCAGCTGGACGGACTTCTCGGGGTCGAACTCGATGCAGGTCAGGCCCTCTTCGGTCCGGTAGTACAGACCGGGCGGGACCGGGGCGCAGGGCTCGAACTCGGAGAGCGGCACGCCGGGCCACACGACCTCGTACAGCTCCTCCTTGTTGATGGCGTGCGCCAGCGCGAAGCGGACGTTGGGATCGGACAGCGCCGGATGCCCCTTGCCGGGCTCCAGGTTCGACTGGTTGAAGTCGAAGTGCTCGTACTCCCAGGCCGGCTTGATGCGGGCCTCACCGATGCTCGGATCGACCGTAGCGATGGCCGTGTAGTCACCCTGCTGCAGGTCGGTCGCGAGGTCGATCTCGCCGGCCAGGAAGGCCGCGATCATGGCGTCCTTGGAGCCGTCGAAGAAGCGATACACGACGCGGTCGAGATAGGCCGGATCGCCCGTCCAGGGGCTGACCCAGTTCTCGTTGCGCACCAGCTCGATGGCGCTGGGGCTGGCGCTGGCGTACTTGAAGGGGCCGGACACCGGGGCGTCCACGATGGACGGACCGACCGGGTACGACTGCTCGGCCGCATCGGCAACCGGAATCTGCGACATGTAGTGCTCAGGCAGCGGGGGGGCTGCGAAGAGGCCCAGGTAGCCGGTGAAGCCGGTGCAGAAGTGCAGGGTGGCGGTGAGGCCGTCCTCGGAGACCTCGAAGCTGTCGACGAGGTCGTAGCCGTCGGTGCCGCCCCAGAGGCCGGTGTTGTCCGGATCGAGCATCCACTCGAAGGTGTACTTGTAGTCGTTGAGATCAAGCGTCTCGCCATCGCTCCAGAGGAGACCCGGCCGGATATCGATGTCCATCTCGAAGCCGGGGATGTCCTCGAAGCCCTCGCGCCGGTTGGGGCACTCGGCGGTGGGCTCGGCGTCGATGCGGATCCCGCCGTTGGCGATGGTGGGGATGGTGGTCGCCAGCTCAGTGATGTACTTGCCCTGGTCCGAGACGTCCCACAGCTGATCGTGGGCCGCAGCGAAGACCTGGCTGTCGACGAATCCGGAGACGTAGTAGGGGTTCTGCGTCTGGGGGATCTGCCAGTCGGCGATGACGATCGTGCCGCCCGGGGTGCCCTGCGAGGGCGCGTACTCACCCTCCTGGCTGATCATCAGCTCGTCGACGTTGTCCATCTGGGCGCCGACCGGAGCGGCAAAGGCAGTGGTCGCAAGGGCGACGGCGGCTCCGAGCGCGAAGACGCGCTTCTTGCCTGGACTCATCAGAGAGGATCCTCCTCTGCGGCGCGTCTCCCGCCTGGGTGGCGAGGATCGCGATTGGGCTGGCTGCCGCCGCTCCGTGCCGTGCACAGGAGCACGTCTCCCGTGGAGGGCCGCAGGCAGCTCGATTGTATAGAGCCTCCGCGAAGTCGTTCGACACAGGGCCATAGGTCGCCGAGTCAGACGACGATGGTCCCCCCGCTACTCCACCGCCTCGGACCGGAACGACCACGACGAGATGTCCCAGTCGTAGCGTGACCGGGAGGGGTCGATGGGGCCGTCGCGGCCGGTGAGCCGCTCGGTCACGGCGCTGACCGACGAGTCGTACCACAGCGGCCAGTACGGGATGAGCGTCTCGATCTCGCCCTGGACCGCGGCGTAGGCCGCGATCCGCTCCTCGGTGTCGAGCGTCTCGCGGGCGGAGGCCACGTGATAGTCGACCAGCTCGGAGGTGAAGCCGCTGGGGTTCTCGTCGGCGCGGTTCTTCTCGGTCGTGAGGCGGGCGGACTCGAAGGCGCGCACCGCGCTGTCAGGGTCGGGCCCGAGCGGGCGCGACCAGAGCAGGGTGTCGAAGTCGTTGGGATAGACCAGCTGCGTGAGCATGGCGTCGCCGGTCAGGTCCAGCTCCTCCACGATGAGCTCGATGCCACACTCGGCC
>JASFQX010000096.1:0-6380 GCA_050115215.1 Chloroflexota bacterium | reverse complement strand
TCGACCGAGGAATCGGTCGAGCATGCCGGGCGCTTCCTCTCGGAGGCCTACGCCCAGGCCGTCAAGATCGAGGGCGGCGTGCGCTCGGCCAAGACCATCGAGGCCATCGTCACCAGCGGCATCCCGGTCATGGGTCACATCGGCCTGACCCCGCAGGCGGTCCACCAGCTGGGCGGCCACCGGGTCCAGGGCAGGACGCGCGAATCGGCCCGCAAGCTCATCGCCGACGCGCTGGCGGTGCAGGAGGCCGGCGCCTTCGCGGTCGTGCTCGAGCTGGTGCCGGCGGAGCTGGCGCAGGCCATCACCGAGCGCCTCTTGATCCCGACCGTGGGCATCGGCTCAGGACCGCATACCTCGGCCGAGATCCAGGTCGTGACCGACGTGGTCGGCCTGACCCAGGGCTTCACGCCACGCCACGCGCGCCGCTTCGGGGAGGTCGGCGAGGCGCTGTCCGCGGCCGTCAAGGCCTACCGTGACGCCGTCATCGCGGGCGACTTCCCGGCCGAGGCCGAGTCCAGCTCCATGGACCCAGGCGTGCTCGAAGAGGTCCTGGGGCGGGGTCGGCTCGACCAGGCCGGCTCGCCCGAGGCCGGAACGTCGCCCCGGTCCATCCCCCTCGACCGCGACCTCTAGGTCCCGCCTTGGTCCATCCCCCTCGACCGCGGTCTCCAGGCCCGGCCGTCGTGCGCCCGATGTCCTCGTCGACGGCGGCATGACCCGGGTCCTCCGCACGCGCGCCGAGCTGCGCGCGGCCCTGGCCGACGCCGCTCGACCGGTCGGCCTGGTCCCGACCATGGGCTGGCTCCACGACGGTCATCGCTCGCTGATGCGGCGGGCCCGGGCTGAGAGCGCGACCACCGTCACCACCATCTTCGTCAACCCGCGCCAGTTCGACGACGCCTCCGACTACACTCGCTACCCGCGTGACGAGGCGGCAGACCTGGCCATCTGCCGCAAGGAGAGCGTCGACATCGTCTGGCTGCCCGAGGTCGAGGCGGTCTACCCACCGGGCTTCGACACCACGGTCAGCGTGGGCGCGGTGGCCCGGCCGCTGGAGGGAACCGCCCGCCCCGGCCACTTCGACGGCGTGGCCACGGTGGTGGCCACGATCTTCGCCCTGGTGGGGGCGGAGCGCGCCTACTTCGGCCAGAAGGATGCCCAGCAGGTGATGGTCATCCGGCGCATGGCCCTCGACCTGGCGCTGCCGACCGAGGTCGTCCCCTGTCCCACCGTGCGCGAGGCCGACGGCCTGGCCATCTCGTCCCGCAACGTGCACCTCTCGCCCGACGAACGCGCCGCCGCACCGGTCGTGCGCCGGGCGCTCCTGGCGGCCCGGGAAGCGTACGATGCGGGCGAGCGTGAGGGCGAGGTGCTGCGGGCGCGCATGCGCCAGGTGCTGGCCGCCGAGCCGCTGGCCGAGGTCGAGTACGTGTCGGTGGCCGACGCGCTGACCCTGGCTGAGCTGCAGCGGATCGAGGGCCCGGCCCTCCTCTCCCTGGCGGTCGTGTTCGGCACGACCCGACTGATCGACAACGAGCTGGTAGGGACCAAGGAGTAGCCCATGCGCATCGCCGCCGCCAACGTCCATCCGGCCTGGGGTCGACCCGATACCGGCGCGGAGCAGGTCATCGAGTGGCTGGCCGCGGCCGCGGGGGAAGGCGTGGACCTGCTCGCGTTCGGCGAGACCCACCTCGGTGGCTACCCCTTCTGGATCTCCGACAGCGACGGTGCCCGCTTCGACGACCCCGACCAGAAGCGGGCCTACGCCTACTACCTGGAGGCCGCGGTCGAACTCGACGGGCCCCAGCTGCGGCTCATCCGCGAAGCCGCCGGCGACCACCGCGTGTTCACCTACCTCGGCATCGCCGAACGCCGGGCCGAGACGGCTCGCGGATCCGTCTACGCCACGCTCGTGGCCATCGACCCCGAGCGCGGTCTGGTCTCGGCCCATCGCAAGGTCCAGCCCACCTACGAGGAACGACTGGCCTGGGCCCCCGGCGACGGCAATGGCTTGCGCGTCCACATCGTCAGCGGGCGCGACGGGGACAGCCTGCGGGTGGGCGGGCTCAACTGCTGGGAGAACTGGCTGCCACAGGCACGCCTGGCGCTGTACGCCGCCGGCGAAGACCTGCACGTGAGCGCCTGGCCCGGAGCGGTCCGCCTGACGCAGGACATCACCCGCTTCATCGCGCGCGAGGGCCGGGTCTTCTCGCTCGCGGCGGGCACCATGCTCTCCAGCAGCGACATCCCCGACGACTTCCCGCTCAGCGACCGCATCGAAGCCGGTGACTGGTACGACGGCGGCGGCGCGGTGGCCGGGCCCGACGGCCGCTGGCTGGCCGAGCCCTCGACCAGCGTCGGGCTAATCGTGGTCGATGTGGATGTCGCGCGGGTGCGCGAGGAGCGCCAGAACTTCGACCCCACCGGCCACTACGGCCGGCCCGACCTCTTCCAGCTGCGCGTTGACCGGCGCCGGCTGTCGGTGGCCCAGCTCAGCGGGGATCCTCCGGCCTTCGACTGACCGAGCCCAGACGAGCAGCGGCCCCGTCGGCGATCCGCTGCAGATTCCGCCGGACCAGCGCGCGGGTGGAGGCCACGCGGTCGGCGTCGACGTCGGCGGCAGCGGTGGGCGAGTCGAAGGCAGCGCTCGAAGCGTCGATCCGCTCGAGCAAGGCGTCGACATCGAAGTGCTCGGCGACGACCGCCTTGATGACCTCGATCTTGGCCCGGTCCTGCACGTGCGTCTTGATGAGCAGGTGGTGCAGCTGACTGGCCACGGGGAAGATCTCGTCGGGCACGAGCAGGGAGAAGATGCCCGCGCGTCTCAGGGCCTCGATGTCACGGCCCGCCGGCCGGCGGTCGTTGGTGAAGACGATGCCCGCCAGCAGGCGCGCCTCGGGGTCGTCGGGCACGCGGCCGAAGCGCGCCCGGTTGCGCAGGCGGTCGAGCAGCCCGGGCTCCCGGTTCAGCTGCTTCTGGGTCTGGTTGGCGGCGATGACGGCATGGATGATGTCCTGGCGGTCGCCCTGCACGATGAGCAGCGAGCCGGGGCCGATCTTCTCCAGCACGTGGCGGGCCTGGCCGGAGCCGATGGCGATGTGCTCGATGAGCCGGTCCATGTCCTCGCCCGAGCTCAGCAGCTCGCCGTGGAGCTGCTCCAGCAGCAGCGACGGCGTGGGGTGGGCCAGCACCCGCCGGAAGGGCAGGGTGCCCAGCAGCTCGATGCCGTGCAGGGCCAGGCCCTGGCGCAGGATCTCGGCCAGCGCCGGATCGGCCTCGGCGTCGACCTTGTTGATGACCGCACCCACCAGCGGCACGCCGTGACGCGCGAAGAGCGCGTGGTTGAGCACGATCTCGTCGATGGGCCGGCCGATGCCACCCTCGCTCACGATGACCACCGGGGCCCGCATGCGAGCCGCGACGTCCGCGTTGGAGAGCCCGACCACGGCGCCGACGCCGGCATGGCCCGTACCCTCGATGAGCAGGGCCTCGTGGTCGGCCACGAGGTGCTGATGGGCCACATCGATCCTGGCCGCCAGATCCTCCACCACTTCGCCGCGGATGAAGGATTTGGTGAACCCACGCGGGATGTGCACCGGGCTCATGTCCACCAGCTCGTCGTCCAGCTCGAAGAGCTGCTTCATGAGGATGGCATCCTCGTCGGCCGGGATGTCGTCGACCATGGCGTAACGCTGGCCGACCGGCTTGGTGAAGGCCGTGGAGGTGCCCCTGTCGAGGAGCGCCGCCAGCAAGCCGAGGGCGAAGGTGGTCTTGCCGTGGTTGCGTCCGGTGGCGGCGAGGTAGACCTGTCGCATGCGCCAAGGGTACGGCGCCGCAGACGCTAGCATCTGAGCGTGAGCATCGTCGTCTTCGACCTGGGCGGGGTCCTCGTGGACTGGGACCCGCGCTACCTGCTGCGCAAGATCATGCCCGGCCGCGAGGCCGAGATGGAGACCCTGCTGGCCGAGGTCCTCAACCACGCCTGGAACCTCGAGCGCGACAAGGGCGACTCGTGGGCCGAGGCCATGGAGCAGCTCAAGATCGAGCACCCCCAGTGGGCCGACGTCTTCGAGCTCTACACCGAGCGCTGGGCCGAGACCCTCGGCGGCTCCCACGAAGAGACCGTGGCGGTGCTGCGTGAGCTCAAGGCCCGCGGCGTACCGCTGTATGCGCTCAGCAACTGGTCCGCGGAGATGTTCCCGCATGCCGAGGCCAAGTACGACTGGCTGGAGCTGTTCGACGGCGTCGTGGTCTCGGGTCGGGTGAAGATGGTCAAGCCCGACCGGGCGATCTTCGACTACCTCATCGCGACCTACGGCCTGCGCGCCGGGGACCTCTTCTTCATCGACGACCACGAGCCCAACGTCCGGGCGGCACGCTCGTACGGCATCGACGCGCACCACTTCCAGGGAGCCGCCCGGCTGCGCGAGGCCCTCGCCAGCCGGGGCCTCCTCGACGGCGCGACCGTCTAGCCGCGCCCTCGCGTGGAGAGGCTTCGGTCGAGGCGGTCGAGGCTCTCCCGCAGTCGCAGCAGCGTCTCGTCGTCGACCGTGTCCTCGTCGGTGTAGGGCCCCAGCTGCTCGAGGATGTCGGCCATGAGGCCGTAGAAGACGTGCGCGTCGGCCAGGAAGAACTGCGGTTCGTTGTTGTAGCGGACGAGCGTGAGGCGGCCCTGCAGCACGCGCCGCTCGTCGACATTGGCGATCTGGGTCGAGAAGTCGTGGCCCTGGATGCCGTCGGGGTTGTTGAGGAAGTTCAGCGCGTTGTCGATGGCCAGGCCGAAGCGCGCGCGCCAGGCCCGCAGGCGCTCCAGCGTCTCGGGTGCGATGCGCACCTCCGCCACCTGGTCGAAGACCTCCGGTGAGACCGTCAGCAGGCCGACCAGGGTGGTGCCCGGTCGTGCTCCCAGCATCACCTGCAGCGAGCGTTCGAGCGTGAACACCTCCGAATCGAAGCGCGGGCTGGTGATGACGTCGGTCAGCAGGTCCTCCACGTTGTCGAGCGCGCCGGCCTCGGCCAGCGCCTCGCCCAGCGCCAGCACCTCCTCCTTGAAGAGGAACTGCTCCTCGTGATCGAGACGTTCGACCATGTCCGCTCCTTCGGCTGGGGGTGGAGAGCGCCGACTAGGGGTAGAGACCGCGCAGCGCGGTGGCCTGGGCCACGCGAGCGACGGCGAGCAGGTAGGCCGCGGTGCGCATGTCGCATTCCTCGCGCTCGGCCATGGCCACGACCTCGCCGAACGAGCGGACCATGATGGCGGTCAGCTTGCTGTTGACCATCTCCTCCGACCACTGGTCCCGGTTGAGGTCCTGGACCCACTCGAAGTAGGAGACGGTCACGCCGCCCGCGTTGCACAGGATGTCCGGGATGAGGAAGGCGCCCTGCTCGTGCAGGATGGTGTCGGCGTCGGGCGTGGTGGGGCCGTTGGCCGCTTCGGCGACGATGCGTGCCTTCACCCGCTTGGCGTTGTCGATCGTGATCTGGTTCTCCAGCGCAGCCGGCACGAGCACGTCGACCTCCAGCTCCAGCAGCGCGGCGTTGCTGATGTTCTCCGAGCCTGGATAGCCGACGACGGTACTGTGCTCCGCCTTCCAGGCCAGGACGGCCTTGGCGTCGAGCCCGTCCTCGGCGTGGATGCCGCCCTGCGAATCGGAGACAGCCACGACCTTCGCGCCCATCGAGTCGAGCAGCGTGGCCACCACCGACCCCGCGTTGCCGAAGCCCTGGATGGCCACGGTGGCGCCGATGATGTCGAGCCCGATATGCCGGGCCGCCTCGCTGATGGTCACCACGCAGCCCCGGCCGGTGGCCTCGGCCCGGCCCTCCGAACCGCCGAGCGCGATGGGCTTGCCCGTGACCACGGCCGGCACGGTATAGCCCGCGTGCATGGAGTAGGTGTCCATGATCCAGGCCATGATCTGGGGGTTGGTGTTGACGTCCGGCGCAGGGATGTCGCTCTGGGGCCCGATGATGACGCTGATGTTGGTCGCGAAGCGGCGGGTCAGCCGCTCCAGCTCGCGCAACGAGAGCTTCTTGGGATCGACCGCCACGCCGCCCTTGCCGCCACCGTAGGGGATGCCCACCACGGCGCACTTCCAGGTCATCCACATGGCCAGCGCCCGCACCTCGTTGAGGGTCACGTCCTGGTGGTAGCGCAAGCCGCCCTTGGAGGGGCCGCGGCCCAGGTTGTGCTGGACGCGATAGCCGGTGAAGACCTCCACGCTGCCGTCGTCCATGCGCACCGGCACCGACACGATCAGCTCGCGTTCGGCCTCGCGCAGCACCGCGCGAAGCTGTGGTTCGAGGGCCAAGCGGTCGGCGGCGATATCGAACTGGCGCTGGGCCACGGCCCAGGCATCGAGTACAGGTGTGACCCCAGG
>JASFQX010000095.1:0-6384 GCA_050115215.1 Chloroflexota bacterium | reverse complement strand
CGACTCCTCGAGCAGGCCGTGAAGGTCAGTGGTGAGCGCACCAAGACGGCCGCGGTCACCCGTGCATTGCGCGAGTACGTCGCGCGCCATGAGCAGCGGCGCATCGTCGAATTGTTCGCAGCGCTCAACTGGGATACGCAGTACGACTACAAGGCCGAGCGCACCCGCTGAGTGGACCTCTTCGTCGACACCAGCGTATGGTCGCTCGCGCTGCGCCGCGATGTCACCTCCCCTGAGCCGGCGGTCGAGCGCTTGCGCCAGGCACTCGAAACGGGGGAGGGCGTCTTCACGACCGGGCTCGTGCTACAGGAGCTGCTCCAGGGGTTCCATGGACCGAAGGCTCACGATGCCATCGTGGAGCGTTTCAGCGCGCTTCCACTCCTCGTGCCCGACCGAGCCGACCATATCGAAGCGGCTGACCTGCGGAACGCGTGTCGCGGCAACGGCATCCAGGTCGGTACGATCGACGCGCTGCTGGCCCAGCTCTGTCGCCGGCATGATCTGGTCATGCTCACCACGGACCGCGACTTCGAGCTGATGGCACCGCACGTCGACTTGCGATTGTGGTCACGCTAGAAGGGGCCATTCCATGCTTGTGGAATGGAGCCGTAGCACAGGGAACGATGCCCGCTTCAGACTCAAGTGTGGGAATGGCTGGCGAGGAAGGATTCGAACCTTCAATCCCCTGATCCAGAGTCAGGTGCCTTACCGTTTGGCCACTCGCCAGCGCGGCTCACAGGATACCAAATCACCGCTACCGCCCCCACCGGGTCAGACGGCGACCCGGCCCGACACTTTGGTAGCGTTGGACGCCACCCGTCCCACGTGCCCGGAGCACTTGTGTCAGAGATCATCCACGGTACCGACCGCCGCCCGCTGACCACCGGCAAGTCGCTCTTCGACTACGCCGACGAGGTCTCGGTCGCCGTCCCGCAGTCGTGTGGCCGCTCCGGACGCTGCCGCGAGTGCGTGGTTGAGATCCGCGAGGGCGCCGACCAGCTCTCCGTCCGCACCGAGGCCGAGGAGTACCTGCCGGACGACTTCCGCCTCGCCTGCCAGGCCCAGATCGTGTCGGCCGAGCAAGACGTCGAGTTCGCCATCATCCGCCGCCGCATGCACATCCTCGAAGAGGCCGGCGAGCTTGTCACCGAGGTCGACCCGGTGGTCACGACCACCGAGCAGGCGGTGCTCTACGACGGCATCAGGCTCGACCTGCGCCGCGAGCACGTGCTGGGCCTGGCCCTCGACGTGGGCACGACCACCGTCGTCTTCCGCCTCATCGACCTCACCGACGGCCACGTCGTCAGCGGCGGTGCCTTCGAGAACCCGCAGCGCTTCGGCGGCAGCGACGTGATGAGCCGGATCGGCTACGAGCGCACGCACCCCGGCACCCTGCGACACGCGCTGCGCCGCGCGCTCAACGCTGGCCTTAAGGAGATCTACGCGGAGCTGGGCATCGACCGCCACGAGGTCTACGAGGCCATGGTCGTGGCCAACTCCACCATGCGCGACCTCTTCTTCGACATCGACGTCAAGCCTATCGGCGAGATGCCCTACAAGTCGTTGACCGAGCTGGCCATGCTGCGCGGCGAGGCCGGTTCCACGTGGGTCACCAAGCGAGCCCACGAGCTGGGCATCCTCATCCACCCCCAGGCGCGCGTGGTGGGCGCGCCGCTCATCGCCAGTCACGTGGGCGGAGACGTGGCCGCGGACCTGGTGGCGACCGACTTCGGCACGGCGCCCGGCTCCTCGATGCTCATCGACATCGGTACCAACACCGAGATCGTGGCCACCGACGGTGAGCACATCGTGGCCGCCTCCAGCCCGGCCGGCCCGGCCTTCGAGGGCGGCATGCTGCGCTTCGGCATGGCCGGCGCGGATGGGGCCATCGAGGCGGTCCACATCAGCGACGACGCGTTCGTCTACCAGGTCATCGGCGGCTACGAGCCCGACGGCATCTGTGGCTCCGGCCTCGTCGACATCCTCGCCGAGCTGCGCCGGGTCGAGTGGATGACGCAGGAGGGCCGCTTCGTCGACGGCCGCGACGACTTCACCATCGCGCCTGCGAAAGGCATCACCTTCTCGCGCTCCGATGCCAGTCAGCTGGCGCAGGCCAAGGCCTCGAACGCGTCCGGCCAGCGCATCCTGCTGCGCAGGCTCGGTCTCGACGCGCGTGACATCGACCACGTCTACCTCGCCGGCGGCTTCGCCAACGCCATCGACGTCGAGAACGCCATCGACATCGGGTTCCTGGCCCAGGTGCGCCCGGGTGTCGTGGAGCGGGTCGGCAACGCGGCCTTGCGTGGCGCGGCCATGATGCTGCTGTCGCGCGCCAAGCGCGAGTCGCTGAACAGGCTCATCGGCCGCATCGAGCACGTCGAGTTGGAGACCGAGCCCGACTTCTTCGATCTGTTCGTCGACGGCTGCCTCTTCCACCCTATCCCCAGGGTCGCGGCCTAGGGGATCAGCGAGCGGTCCAGCCGCCGTCGACCATCAGGGTCGTGCCGCTGACCAGCGAGGCCGCGGGGGAGGCGAGATAGACGACCGCTCCGGCCACGTCCACCGGCTCCCCGATGCGATGCAGCGCGGCGATGCGCTCCTCCACGTCCGCCTTGAAGGCCGGGTCGGAGAGCGCGGGCTCGGTGCCGGGCGTGCGGATGAAGGTCGGCGCGACGGCGTTGACGTTGATGCCGTACTTGCCCCACTCCACCGCGTGGCACTTGGTCAGGTGCGACACCGCGGCCTTGGTGGCGCAGTAGATGGCTTCGCCCGGCAGCGCGATGAAGCCGGCCTGCGAGCTGAGGTTGACGATGCGCCCGCCGCCCTGCTCGATCATCACGCGCGCCGCCGCCTGGCTGGCGAAGAACAGGCCCTTCACGTTCAGGTCGAACGTGGCGTCGAAGTCGGCCTCCGTCCAGTCCTCGGCCGCCGCTTCCTCAGGACCGATGCCGGCGTTGTTGACGAGGATGTCGAGGCGGCCGAACGCATCGCGCACGGTCGACACCGCCGCGTCGACCTGCTCGAGGTCCAGCAGGTCCATCTGAACACGCCGTGCGCGGCGGCCCAGGTCTTCGATCTCGGCTGCCAGATCCTCGGCGTCCGAGGCCACGCGGAGCCCCAGCGCCACGTCGGCTCCGGCGTCTGCGAGCGCGAGGGAGATGGCTCGCCCCAGCCCACGTGCGGCCCCGGTCACCAGTGCGGTCTTGCCGTCGAGCCTGAAGCTCGGGAACTCGCTCATCATCAGACCTCCCCTGCGCGCGAGACCACAGCCCGCGTCTGGGACCAGACTAGCCGCCGCCCGCGGGTCCGCGCGTGCCCGCACGCTCGCGCGCCCGCGCACGCGGGCGTGCCTGATCGGTGCCGGTTGGTACTGTTCGGGACATGCAGGCAGCTCCTGGACCGCGCACACCGCCTCCGCGCGCATGAGCGGTCGCGTGCCGCGGGCGCTGGTCATCGCCGTCGATCTCTCGACCACGGCCTGCAAGGCCATCGTCTTTGGTCCCCGCGGGACGATCGAGGCCAGCGCGCGCGTGCCGCTGGAGACCTCGTCGCCGCGGCCGGGCTGGCAGGAGCAGACGCCCGAGGACTGGTGGCGATCGACGTGCGTAGCCCTGCGCCGGGTGGTGTCCGAAGTGGAGGTGTCAGATCTGCGGGCCCTCGCCGTCACGCACCAGCGCGAGACGTTCGTCTGCCTCGATGACGACGGCCATGCGCTGCGGCCCGCGATCCTCTGGCTCGACACCCGCGCCACGGCCCAGGCCGAGGCGCTGGGGTCATCCGACATCCATCGGCTGACCGGCCGGCATCCGAGCTCGACGCCCTCGTTCTACAAGCTGGCCTGGCTGCGCGAGCACGAGCCGGAGATCATGGAGCGCACGGCGCTGGTGGCCGACGTGCACGCCCACCTCGTCGGCCGGCTGACCGGCGAGTGGGTCACCAGCTGGTCCAGCGCCGACCCGACCGGGCTCCTGGACGTGCGTTCGTTCCGCTATGCCCCGTCGCTGCTGGAGCAGATCGGCCTCGACGAGCGCCGGCTGCCGGCGCTGGTCCCACCCGGCGCTGCGATCGGCGAGGTCACGCAGTCGGCTGCGCTCGAGACCGGCCTGCCGGCGGGGCTGCCCGTGATCGCCGGCGGCGGCGACGGCCACTGTGCGGGCCTGGGGGCGGCCGTCTGCGCCGCCGGCGAGGTGTACCTCAACCTGGGCACCGCAGTCACGCTCGGCGTCCATTCGGATCGGTACCTGACCGGCATGGCCTTCCGCACCCTGGCCAGCCCGATCGCCGGTCGCTGGACGCTGGAGGCGGCGCTCGCGAGTGGCGTGCACTCGGTGGAGTGGTTCAGAGCGCGGGTCCTGCGCGACCGCTCGCCGGATGCGCTGGAGGCGATCGAAGCGGAGGCTGCCGCCGTGCCGGCCGGTGCTGACGGGCTGCTGTTCCTGCCCTACCTGGTGCGTGCGGAGACCCCGCACTGGGACCCGGCCGCACGTGGGGCGTGGGTCGGGCTCCGGGACCATCACGAGCTGGGCCACCTCTACCGGGCGCTGCTGGAGGGCATCACCTACGAGCAGCTGACCGTGCTCTCGATGATCGAAGAGGAGACCGGCACCGCGACGCAGCGCATGCGTCTCATGGGTGGTGGTGCTCGCAGCGGTCTCTGGGTGCAGCTGATCGCCGACATCTTCGAATGGCCGGTGGAGGTCACCGAGCACACGGAGACCACAGCGCTCGGAGCGGCGGTGCTGGCCGCCGCCGCTGCCGGAGTCGCAGATGAGCACGACATCGTGGCCACCGCGGAGCGGATGTCGCAAGGCTGGAGCGTCATCCAGCCTCGCCCAGATGATCGTGATCGGTACCGACGCACAGCCGGTGCCTACCGCGAGCTCTACCCAGCCCTCAAGGAGGTCTTCCAGCGGCTCGCCGAGTGACGCCGGGGGCATCGAGCGCAGCCGCAGCCGTCGATTCGCACGTTCGACCGCCGATTCGGGAAGGCAGGCCCCCTCGACCCTGGTCGTACCCTGTAGAAGCACCACCACGGTGCAGGGCAGAGGGGGAGCACGGAGTCGGGATGTTTGCCGACTTGGTGGGCCGGGCCCAGAAGGGGGACCTGACCGCGTTCGCGTGGCTCGCGGAGCCGCTGTATCCGCGGCTGCACCGCGTCGCCTACTCCATCATGGGCGACCTCGGAGCGGCTGAGGACGCCACGCAGCAGGCCATGGTCAGCGTCTGGCGCAACCTGCCCCAGCTTCGTGACCCGGAGCGCTTCGAGTCCTGGTGCTTCCAGCTGCTGGTCAACGAGTGCCGCACCGAGTGGCGGCGGCGCAAGCGATGGCGGCGTGATTCGGCCGGTGGCCAGCTGCCTGAGCGGGCCGCGCCCGATCCGATCTCGGTCATCGACGACCGCGACCAGCTGGAGCACGCGTTCGAGCGTCTCACGCTCGACCAGCGCACGGTGCTGGTGCTCTTCCATTACGCCGACATGAGCCACGAGTCGATCGCCGACCTCCTTGGCATCGCGGTCGGTACCGCCCACAGCCGGCTGCATCGGGCACACGGAGCCCTGCGGGCGGCGCTCGAGGCAGACGCCCGGCCAGCGATACCGGAGCACGCCGCGCGCGAGGTGGTGTCATGAATGCCGAACGACGCCGTGAGCCTCAGCTCGACCGCTTCTTCGCGGAGCGAGCCGCCACGCTGCGCGAGCCCCGCGAGGGCTTCGAGGAGATGCTGGCCATGGCCGCCGTCACGCCGCAGCGCCGCCACCGCTGGTGGCCCTCGCCAGCGGGTGTCGGTGCTCGGAGCGGATCGCGCGGATCCCTCGTCCGGCTGGCCATGGTCGTGTCGACCGGTCTGGCTGCCGTGCTCATCGTCGTGGCCTTCGGTCTCGTGTCGTCGGGCCTGTTCACGGGCCCCGACGGACCGGCACCACCAGCACCGGCCGCGGAGACACACGCGCAGACGCCACTCGCGCTCGAGGCCTCCGCCCCGCCGGCCGTGCCGCCGGCAACGGACCCGTCGGTCCTGGCCATGGCCGATTCGACGCTCGACGCCGGCTCCGCCCTCGAGCGCTACCAGGCCATCGTCGCGGGACTCGAGCTCAAGGCGACAGCTCCGGGCGTCTCGCGGGCCGTGGCCGATGCCATCGGCCGGCCCTTGCGAAAGAGCAGCAAGCTCGCGATCGCCCCCGATGGACGGGTCTGGATCATCAAGCACGGGCAGCTGGTGGAGGTCGGTCAGCGGGGCGGCTATGCACTGCCGGACGGCGAGCTCCACGTCGGTCAGGACGGCCGGATGCGGATGACCAATGGCGAGGGGGTGTGGGAGCTCGGCGAGGGAGGTTGGCAGCAGATCTTCACCTGGCCGGAGCCCGCGACCCCGAGCTGGTTCGGC
>JASFQX010000094.1:0-6394 GCA_050115215.1 Chloroflexota bacterium | reverse complement strand
GAACTCGTACGGCACTCCCAGCGCGTCGCCACACAGGTGACCGTAGACCGCACCTTCCAGGCGCTCGGGCAGCAGCACACCGTCGCGGCCCCGCGAGCGCCACGCCTGGCGCAGGGCCTTGCGCCAGGGCGTGCGGCGCATGCGCGACAGGAAGATCGAGAGGTCGGACGGACGCTCCTGGTCGCTCATCGCTTGAGCAGTCGCGTCAACCAGGGCGAGGACTCGGCCTGGCCGGTGGCGGACAGCGCGCGAGGCCTCGCGGCCTCGGCCGTGGGCTAGAGCTCGCTGGGCACCTGGCGCAGCACGCGGCAGGCAGCGCCGAAGAACTTGTGGAAGCCATCGGCGGTCGGGCCGTACCACAGCGGACAGCTGACCAACGCGGTGATGCCGTTCTGGCGGCAGTAGTCGTGGGCCTCCTGGGAGTAGCTGCCGGCACCGAAGTTCTTGTGGAACCAGACCTTGTCGATGCCTGCCTCCTTGCAGTCCTGGGCGACCGACAGCGAGGCCTTGGGATTGGTGGCGATGACCACGGCGTCCACCCCACCGGGGATGTCCTTGACGCTGTGATAGCAGGTGTCGCCCATGACCGTGTCGGCGTTGGGGTTCACCGGGAAGACCTCGTACCCGCGCTCCTTGAAGCGCGAGTAGATGCCGTTGCTGGCGTGCGCGCCACCCGCGTCGCGCGAGACGCCTGCGACCGCGATGCGTTTCTGGGACAGGAACTCGTCGATGGCCTGGTCGACCGTTGGCATGATCTCCTCCTGGACGATGGAGCAGGGCACGGCTACCCGCAGTCCCTGCGGTACCCGCGCAGGGACACCCACCGCAGCGTCGAGCAGGCGACTCCCGGACCGACAGTGCCGTTGCGCCTGCTTCGGGCGTGCGCATGGGCAGGAGGCGGCAGAGACCCGACTCGGTATCGTCGGCTGACACGCCACCGGGCCCGCGTGTCGGTACCCACGGGAGGCTCCACATGCGCTCGCTCTTCAGGCTGCTGCTCTTCGCCGTCGTCAGCACGATCGCGACCCGCCTGACCGCGCTCGTGGTCTCGAGGCGCTGCGACCACGGCAGCGAGGTCAGCGACGAGTTCAGGCGCGTGGTGGTCTTCAGCGGGCTGGACTTCACCAGCCGCGCACGCGGGCTGCGCAGATCTGAGGTCAGCGTGATCTTCGGCGGCGTCAGGATCGATCTGCGCGATGCCGTGATCGACCCGGCCGGCGCCAGCCTGCTGCTGGAGAACACGCTGGGCGGAGCGGACGTCGTGGTCCGCGATGACTGGGCCGTGACCATCAAGGAGACCCTCGTCGGCGGCCAGACGGATGTCTCGGTGACCTCACCCGCTGACCTGCCAGCGGATGCGCCGGCGCTGAAGATCGACGTCAGCAACCGCCTGGCCAGCACGACGATCCGGGCCACCGGCAGCCGCATCTAGCCGTTACGCCCGGCGTTCGGCCGACCCAGACGGAACCCGCCCGGGGTGCACCGCGCACGTAGTCGGTAGAGGCGCCGACACGGCGCCACCGATGACCGCGGCCGCGTGGTGCATCACGTGAACCCCGTGCCCACGTCATCGCCGGGCCCGACGTCACCGGCGGTCATGTGGACCATGCCCCGAAGGAGGTTCTTCCATGTCGGCATCCGTCCGCGCGATCGCGCGCCGCGCCATGGTCCTGGCTGCGGCCGGGACACTGGCTCTCGGTTCGCTCCCTGCCTCTGCCGCTGCGACCGTCGATGAGCTCGTCGAGCTCAACCTGCGAGCGTGGAACGAGGAACCCGAGCTGCTCAGCGAGGTGTACGCGCCCGAGGGCGTGCACACGGCAACGTTCTACGACCGCACCAACGAGTACACCGGCCCCGAGGAGATCGACCTCGTGGCGGGATCCGGCGGCATCGAGCTCGTCGGGCCCCGCATCGACATCCCAGCCGCCGACGGGGAGTGGCGCTGGGCCGGGTTCGCCAGCCTCGGCGGTGGGACGGCCTGCCTGTTCCATGCCGTCGACGGCCAGCTGCTCCGCCACGACTGCGTCCTGCCCGAGCACTCGTTCGACAGCCGCAACCCGGTCGGCCTGGCTGATCCCGCGGCTTCGGCCGAGATCGATACGATCGAGCAGCGGCTGCTCGAGTCGTGGGCAGCCGGCACGACCGTCGAGCGGCTGGCCGAGGTCTACGCGCCCGACGCGGTCCATTCGGCACGCTACCTCAACAGGACCCAGACCCATACCGGCCCCGAGGAGATCATCAGGGTCGCTGGTCACGGTCCCGACCGGATCGGCCAACGCGTCGACTTCGAGGCGCCTGCAGGCGAGCTGGCCTGGGCCTCGGTGGCCGACGTCGCAGGCGGGTCGGTCTGCATCTTCCGTGCCGTGGACGGCATGGTCACCCGCCACGACTGCGTGCTGCCCATCCCCGGGTAGCCCGTGGCGACGGAATCGGAACCCCGATGCGTTGGACGGCGCACGTACGATTCGGAGACGGCGTAGGCGGCGCCGCCCGACGCGTGGGGGAGCGTGTGGACGAGGAGCTGGTCGTGCGGGCACAAGGGGGCGATCGGGACGCGTTCGAGCAGATCGTGAACACCTCGTTCGAGCGCAGCCACGGCGTGGCCCTGCGCCTGCTGCGCGACTCCCAGCTGGCGGAGGACGCGGTCCAGCAGGCGACGGTCAGCGTCTGGCGCGACCTGCCCCGGTTGCGCGATCCGTCGCGCTACGACGCCTGGTCCTACAAGCTGCTCCTGCGTGCCTGCTACGCCGAGTACCGCAAGGCGCCCCACTGGATGCCGGCCATCGAGGAGGGTTCGCCCACCGAACCGCGTGCCGCTGACCAGCTCCACGCCGTCATCGACCGCGACCAGCTGGAGCGCGGCTTCCGGCGTCTCTCGATGGACCATCGGGCAGTGGTCGTCCTGCACCACTACCTGGACCTGCCGCTCGAGGAGGTCGGCCGCATCCTGGGCGTCCCGACCGGCACGGTGAAATCGCGCCTGCACCGGGCGTTGGCCGAGATGCGCGCCGCGCTCGAGGCCGATGCCCGCCCAACTGGTGACGTAGCGGCGTCACATCCCTTCGAGCCGCCGGCCGACGGTGAGGAGGTGGCCCCGTGAGCAAGCCGCCCGACGACCGCATGATGGAGCAGCTCGTTCGTGGCTGGCTGCGCGACGAGACCGACCAGCCCGCGGACCGCAACCGCCAGATCGGCCGCATCATGGGCCGCATCGACGAGACCCGGCAGCGGCGTGGGGTGTGGCGGCTGTTCCCGTTCTGGCGCGGAGTCTCGGCCGTCGATGATGCGGACGACGAGCTCGCGGTCGCGCGGCGCGGGGCGGTCGCGCCGGTGGCGGTGGCGATGGTCGCCGTCTTCGCCCTGGTGATCACCAGCCTCGCCTACGGCTTGCTGCGGGCGCCGGAGCCGCTGCCCGGAACGGCGGCGCAGCCATCTGCGTCGCCGCTGGAGATCGATCCTGCGGATGCGGCGCTCTTCGAGCGCATGCGTGGCGACCTCTGGAAGGGCGTCGACTCGGACCTCGACCTGGCCCTCGAGCTGTACGCGGAGGATGCCGTCCACACCGCGCTCTGGTGGGATCGGAGCGAGCGCTTCGAGGGTAGCGAGGCCATCTCGCTCAGGATGCTCGAGTCCAACCGGGTCGACCCGGTCGAGCAAGACCGGGTCCGCCTGCCGGATGGCTACCCGGGAGTGCATCGGTACTTCGGCTATGCCTCTGGCACCGGCTGCGTCTTCTGGATCCGCGATGAGCAGATCACGCGTCACGACTGCATCCTGCCCATGTCCTTGGGGACCGCCAGTCCGGCGGAGCCGACCTGGGACCCGGTGGGAACGTCGCTCGCGGAGGTCGATCCGGCCGCGGCCGCGGCCCGTCGGGCACTCACCGCTGTCCTGTACGAGGCCTCCGCCGCGGGTGATGTCCTGACACTCGGCGACGTCATCGCGCCGGACGTCCTCCACCATGTGCAGAGCGAGTCGCAGGAGTACACCGTGGAAGGCTTCGATGACTGGGTCGGAGTGATGACCGGGAGTCCGATCACGACCTATGCCGACATCGACCTGCCCGCACCGGAGGGTGAGCTGCGCTGGGCCAACTTCAGCTCCGTCGGGGGCGGGAGCCTGTGCCTCTTCTACGCTCGCGAGGGCAAGGTCTTCCGGCAGGATTGCGTGGTGCCCGTCTTCACGTCCATGTTGTTCGAGGCCGACCCTGCTGCCGGGGAAGGAGACGCCGCCCGCCAGCCGACGACCGTGCCGGGTACGTTGCCCGGCACACGTGTCCTAGCTGTCGGAGGCGTCGTCCTCGGCGACGTCTGAGGTCGCCTCGCCCTCCTCGGTCGAGTCGCCTTCGCTCATCTCCTCATCGTCGGCCATCTCGTCCTCGGCCATGTCCACGCCACGGGTGAGGAAGAGCTGCCACTCGAGGTCGCCGCTGTCCTCGACCGAGACCACGATGGGGGCGGTCGGCATGGTCACGTCGAAGGAGGTGAAGTCGACGGGCAGGGTGCCGACCACGACCACCACGTCGCCCACGCGCTGTCCATCCAGCTGCAGGGTCACGTCCTGGTCGACACCACGGATGTTGATGGTGCCCGGGAGCGAGACGCTGAAGGGCTCGTTGTCGACCGGCACGCCGCCGAGATCGACGGGCTCGGTGGCCGTGAAGGTGGCGGTGGGGAACTCGTCCGTGCCGAGCGAGCGCTGGATCGCGCCGTCACGACGCGGCCGATCGCTGACGATGCCGGTCAGGTCGGCCTCGATGATGGCGCTCTCGATGACCGAGCCGTTCGCCTCCAGCTGGCCGCTGACGAGCGGGGTTCGGCCGACCGCGTCGACCTCGCCGCCCGGGTTGAGCACCTCGGAGACCCGGAAGCCGACCCAGGAGGAGCTGAAGTCCTCGAAGCTGCCGATGGACGTGTCCACGTTCCAGGTGCCGTCGATGCCGGCGTCCGGGGTGGCGTCGTCCTGGGCGTTGGCAGCGCCGACACCGACCACGAGGGCGGCGCCGAGCGCGAGGCTGGCGGCAGGAAGCAGCAGCCGGCTCAGCGGCTGGTCGGCAGTGCGGACTCGGGCCTTGGTCACGGGTTTCTCCTGTGGGGATGCAACAGAGAGGCGCAGGATAGCCCCGATCTGTGACGCTGGCATCAACGCACTGTGAGCGACGGTGTGACGCTGGACACGAGGCCGTGCGGCCCTCCCCTCGCGACCGCCTGACGCCACCGGCCCGGGCGGCCTTGGCTACCGTGGCTCCGGGCGCGCGAGCAGGTCCGCGCCCCAGCGAGACGGGGGCGGGAGCAGCAGGCGGCAGAGGCCCAGCAGGGCCGGCTCGAAGGCAGCGCGCATCGGTGCGAACGTTTCCCAGGCGCGGTCGAGGTCGGGCACGACAGGCAGCTCGGCAGCATCCAGCTGGGCCACCATGGCGTCGAAGTCCGCCCGCGTCAGGCGCGTGACCAGGTCGGCATCGGCCGTGGGTCCGACGGCAAAGAAGTCGGCGATGCTGACCATGGCCTCCACGCCGGCCCGATAGGTCATGTCTGCGCGCAGCGACTCGGGCCTGTCGACCACGACGTTGCGTACGATCGACGCGTCAAGGACGGCAGAGGCAGCAGCCAGCCAGGAACGCTGCTCGCGCGGCGAGCGAAAGAAGCTGAGCGAGGGCTCAGAGGTGTGCGTCTCGCCCAGGGCGATGAGCCAGTGACCCCAGTCGGCCCAGAGGTCATCGATCCGGCGGGTGTCGGGACCACGCGAGAGGCGTAGCAGCAGGTCGGGGCCATGAGCGCGGCCACCGCTCTTGATGCTCACGTCGGCGACGGTGACCTCGCGTCGCGAGTAGAGCCCGTAGATGGTCGGCAGGTAGGACAGCAGCATGGCCACGATGCCCAGCCCGAGGATGGCCGCGGAGATGGCCAGCAGCTCGTGGATGCCCTCGTCGGGGGGCATGAATCCGAGGGTCGTGAACGACGAGCCGGCCAGCACGAAGGCGTCCTGGAACGAGACCTCGGCGGTAGCGTGGAAGAGCAGGCCGAAGCCGAGCATGATGCCCGTGGCCCAGGCCAGGGCCATCACCAGCAGCCCCAGCGGCGCATGCACGCTGAAGACCGCTTCCTGGTCGTAGCGGTGCTGCGAGCGGGCGATCGCGCGGAGCAGCGTGCGCAGGCCCAGGAAGATGCCCCTGGACAGCCGGTCGAACGCGGCACCGGGCAGCACCACGGTACGGAAGGCTGAGGCCAGCGAGACCACCACCAGGATCGTGCCGAGAAGCGCCTCGATGCCGGCGAAGAGCGCGTCCATGGCTCCACAGCCTGACACGACCCGATGCTTGCGTGGGCGCGCTACGGTCAGGACCCCACCCACCGTGAGGAGGATCGGATGGCGCGACTGGAACCCCTCTCGCTCG
>JASFQX010000093.1:0-6394 GCA_050115215.1 Chloroflexota bacterium | reverse complement strand
ACTCGGTCGGCTCACTACGAGCACAGACCTTCGAGGGTTGGGAGTGTGTCATCGTCGACGACGGCTCGACTGACGACACGCCGTCGCTGCTCGCCGAGCTCGAGCGCGAGGAACCACGGATCCGCGTCAAGCGTCAGCAGAACGCTGGTCCCGCGATCGCCCGCAATCTCGCCATCGAGTCTGCCCGGGGTGAGTTCATCCAGTTCCTCGACGCGGACGATGTGATACCAGAATGGAAGCTCGCAGTCCACGTCGACCATCTTCGGACGAACCTCGACGTGGACATCGTGCACGGACCATCGATGTACTTCGATGACGGTGCTCCCGACGTCCTTCGCAATGCGATTCACGATCTCGATGCACCGGAGCCAGCACGCGTCGACGGCTCGGGGAAGCCGATCGTGGACTTGCTCCTCCGGCACAACACCATGACCATCGAAGCACCGCTGACACGACGGGTTGTGTTCGATGAACTCGGCAGCTTCGACCGCGATCTTCGCCGCATCACCGACTGGGAGTTCTGGCTACGGTGTGCGATCGCCGGCAAGCGGTTCCGCTATCTGCCTGCGGACGAGCCGGTGGCGCTGATCCGCGTCCATAACGCCAGTCTCAGCCACGACGAGACCGTCATGCGGCTCGTCGAGATCGAGATGCGCCACAAGCTCACGCAGCAGTTGCCGCCCGGAACGACCAGAGACCTGAATGCGTCCCTGCTCGCAGAGGTGAGTGCCAACACGGGCATCGCTCTCGGATTGGCCGGCGATCTACCACGTGGGCTGCGACTGCTGATCCCGGCAGCCATCTCAGCCCGCGATCGATCTTGGCTGATGTGGTCGGTGGCTCTGCTTGGATCGCCCTTGCCGCCGGTGCACAACCGGTTGATGGAACGCCGGTACGGCCGCGGGCGTGGCCAGAGCGGCGATGGCGGAACCTGAGATGGGGCCGCGCCGCGCCCCCATGGCCTCGATTTGCGTGCCCGTCTACAACGGCGCCGAGTTCCTGGAAGCGGCCCTCACGTCCGCCACATCGCAGACCGTCAACGACCTCGAGATCGTCGTGGTCGATGGCGGTTCGACCGACGATTCGGTCGAGATCGCGCGCTCCATCGGCGATGCGCGCGTCCGCGTGGTGGCCACCGGGGCGAACGACGGCATGGTTCCGAACTGGAACCGAACGGTCGAGCTGTCGCGCGGGCGGTATGTGAAGTTCCTCTTCCAGGACGACCTGCTCGCCCCGACGTGCGTCGAGCGGATGGTCGAGGTGTTCGAGGCCAACCCCTCAGTGGGGCTGGTGTTCTCGCCTCGCGACATCCTCGTGGAGGACGCCGACGGCGCCTACGCGCAGGGATGGCTGCGCTACAACCAGGACGTCCATGCCTTCCTCGGCGACCTGCAGGAGGTCAATGACGGCCACGCCATCGTGATGCGCCATGCGGCCGACGGATTCGAGTCGAACCGCATCGGCGAGCCGACGTGCGTGATGATCGAGCGGTCCTGGTTCGAGCGGCTCGGCACGTTCAATCTGCGCATGCGCCAGCTGGTCGACGTGGAGATGTGGCTGCGAGTGCTCTATCACGCGGACGCGGGCTTCATCGACGAGCGATTGGCGTCGTTCCGGGTCCACACCGCCGCGACAACGGCCGGCAACCTCGACTCCGGGGTCGGCTGGCTCGATCGGCTCTGGATCGTAGAGGGGATGCTGCAGCTGCCCGACCTCGTGCCCGAGGACGCTGACACGTTCCGGCGGCTGCGCGCACACTGCATGCGCCGGATCGGGCGTCACGAGGCGTGGCGCCTGAAGCACGGGCATCGGCCATCCTTCATCTCGGACGGCGGGTCGCTGCGTGACTACGTCGCGTATCGGCGCGAGCTCGCGCGGGGTCGGCAGCCCGCGCTCCACGGGGCGCTCTGATGGATGTCGCGTTCCGCCTGCGGTTGGCCCGGACCGGCACATGAGCATCGGCCCGACGGTCTCCGCGATCTACGTCTCGTGGCGCGACACCGATGTGCTAGTACGTTCGCTGCGCCGCCTCCGCGAGGTCGCCGGCGACGACGAGGCGCTCGAGGTCGTGGTCGTGGTCAACGAGGCGACCGACGACGCCACGCCTGCGGTCGAGTCGGCCTGGCCGGGCGCGACCGTCATCGCCAACGAGGACAATCGCGGCTTCGGCCCGGCCTGCAACCAGGGCGCCGAGGCCGCGAGCGGCGACATCCTGCTCTTCCTCAATCCGGACACGCTGGCCGAGGACGGCGCCGTCGAGCAGATCCGGCGCGCCTTCGTCAAGCATTCGCGCGCGATCGCGGTCGCGCCCCGGCTGCTCGACGAGGGGCCGGCCGAGGAGGACCAGCGCCTGTTCCAGCTGCGCCGCCTGCCCACGCTCGGAGCCGATGCGCGAGAGCTGCTCCTCTTCGACCGGGCCGTGCCCGGCAACCGCTGTCGCCGCTGGAGCCGCTACCTCGACGAGGACCGTGATCGGCCATTCGAGGTGGAGCAGGCCGCCGCCGCCGCTTTGGCCGTCCGGCGCGAGGTCTTCAAGGCGGTCGCTGGCTTCGATGAGCGGTTCCGGCCGGCCTACTGGGAGGACGTCGACCTCTGCCTCCGCCTCCGCCGGCACGGTCCGATCCTGTTCTGGCCAGCGGCTCGTCTGGCGCATGTGGGCGGGATCGCAGCCTCCGCGCTCGGCCGTCGGCGCTTCCGCCGCGTCTACTACCGCAATGCTCTCCGCTACCGCGACAAGCACTACGCCGGCCCCGCGGCGCTCGCCTATCGCCTCCTGCTGACGGTGGGCATGGCCATGCGGGCGACCATCACGCTGCTGGCGAGCCGCCGCGGGACCGAGACGTCGCAGGAGCTGCGCGGGTTCCTCGACGTCGCCGGCATGGCCGTTCGCAGCACGACCTGGCCCCGCCGATGAGCGTTGACGTCACCATCGTCGTCATCACCTTCGACAGCGAGCGTGACCTGCGCACGAGCCTCGACTCGGCCCTGGTTCAGGAAGGGGTGACGAGCGAGCTCATCGTCGTCGACAACGGCTCCCGCGATGGCACGCTCAAGATCGTGCGTTCCTACGGCGATCGGCTGCGGCTCATCGAGCCGGGTGAGAACACCGGCTTCGCCGGCGGCATGAACCGCGGCATCGACGCCGGCTCCGGGCGCTACGTGCTCGCGCTCAACCCAGACTGCCGCCTCCAGCCCGACTTCTGCGCCGTGCTCGGGGCACGCCTCGATGACCGCCCCGACGTGGGCTCCGCCAGCGGTCGACTCCTGCGAGGCGGTGATCCCGGCCTGGTCGCGACGGATACGATCGATTCGGTCGGCCTGTACTTCACCGCCTCCGGCCGTCACTTCGACCGCGGCGCGGGCGAGCCCGCGACCGGCCGATATCTGCAAGAGGAGCCGGTCTTCGGCGTTACCGGCGCCGCCGGCTTCTATCGGCGCGAGGCCCTCGATGCCGTGCGTATCTCGACGGGCTGGTTCGACGATGACTTCTTCGCCTACCGCGAGGATGCCGATCTGGCCTGGCGCCTCCAGCACGCGGGCTGGGGCTGCCTCTACGTCCCGACCGCCATCGCCGTTCACCGACGCGCCAACCTCCCGGAGCGCCGCGCGCAGATGAGCGAGCTGGTGAACTATCACTCGGTCAAGAACCGCTGGCTGCTGCGCATCAACAACCAGACACGAGCCGAGTTCTGGCGCACCCTGGTCCCGACGTTCGCGCGGGACGCGGTCGTGGTCGGTGGTTGCCTGCTGCGCGAGCGTTCGTCGCTCCCCGCCTTCGGCTGGCTCTGGTCCAACCGTCGTCGCCTGTGGGCCAAGCGCCGCCAGATCCAGTCGCTTCCTCGCCGACGCTAGCGTTTCAGTCATCCAGCGGCAGCGGCAGCGGCTCCTCGATGGGCTCCAGCAGCTCCGGGCCCTGGTTACGCACGTTGTTGACGGCCGTGGAGATGGGATACATGCCCAGCACGTCGTCCGGCGGCGGCTCCAGGAGCGACCGCAGGTAGTCGATGTCGTCGAAGGCCGGGTCCAGCCAGTCCTCCCAGGTCTCACTCGGCAGCAGCACCGGCATGCGGTCGTGGATCGACGACATCATGCGGTTGGCGTCGGTCGTGATGACCGCTGCCGAAGGCACCCACAGCCCGGTCTCGGGGTCCTTCCACACGGCCCACACGCCGGCCATGGCCAGCACTGCCTCCTGCGGGGGATGGAGGAAGTAGGGCTGCTTGGGGCCGCCCGTCCGGCGCCACTCGTAGAACCCGTCCGAGGGCACGATGCAGCGCCGCTTCCTGAACGACGAGCGGAACGAGGGTGACGTCGCCACCGTCTCCGCGCGCGCGTTGATGCGCTTGGCCCCGTCCTTGAGCGACTTGCTGAACGAGGGCACCAGCCCCCAGCGGTGCTGCTCCACCAGCCGCCCCTCATCGGCCCGCTGCAGCACCACCGTCAGCGGCTGGGTCGGCGCCACGTTGTAGCGCGGCGTCGCGTCCTTGTCGTCCGGGTCGATCCTCGACTCGGCGTCGAAGATGCGCGCCAACTCCGCGGGATCGGTGGTCTGGGTCATGCGCCCGCACACCGGCCTACCCCTCCACGCTCGGGGCAGGGGGTGACGGGGCGTCTTCGTCTGCCCGGTCGGAGAGGACCTTGACGGCGATGGCCAGCAGCAGCAGCGCAGCCGCGGTGAGCATGGGGATGCCGGGCCCACCGACGCTCCACAGCGCGAGCACCCCGATGATGGCCGCGCCGACCGCGACGATGACCAGAGCGTGGTCGCGGATCCAGTGGCCCAGCGTCCGCGGCGGGGTCTGCATCGACATCCGCTCCGTCCGGTCGCGCCGCTCCCAGAGGTAGGCCGCGATGGCCACGATGACGGCCACCGCGATGAGCACGAAGGTGAACCACATCAGCGAATCCACGGCGGCCTCGATGATGGCGCTGACGACCACGCGCGCCTCCAGCTCCGGCTGCCGGCGGAAGACCGCCTCCAGCAGCAGGCGCGTCACGAACCGCCCGGCCAGCAGTGCCGCGATGGCGCCGCCGCTGAGCCAGAGGACCATGCGTATGCGCCTCTCGGCCAGCCAGAGCGCGAGCGCCGTGAAGCCCGCCCACAACAGCAGTAGCACGATGGTGATGAGGTCGAACCAGCGCACGACGGTCTGGACGGTGTCGAGGTTCTCCGATTCGACGAGCACGATGGTGCCCACGTCGTCGGGGATGTCGCGGCCAAGCAAGGTCTCGAGCGCCTGCACGGTGCGTGTCGGCGGCTCGTACTCGGCGAGATCGGGAATCTCGCGACGCTCGCTGATGACGCCGGCGTCCTGCAGGCTGACGAGCAGGCCTTCGATGAGCGGGAAGAGGTTGAGCGCGATGACGCCCTCCTCCGACGTCAGCGCCTCGCTGTCGCCACCTCGGATGACGCGCATGGCCGCCTCGTGCGCGGCCTCGTTGACGTTGACGAAGGCATCCTCGAAGGCCTCGCTCGAGGCGAAGGCGATGACCGCATCGGTGATGCCGGTCTGGACCGCGGCCGTGATGGCGCCGGAGACGATGTCCGGACCGGGTACGACGTCAGCCACCAGCTCGCCGATGCCGAGCGAGTCACCGAGGCGTTCGACGACGACCATACTGACCGCCTCGACCACCTCCTCGTCGGCGATGACGTCCTCCACGATGCCGCCCCAACCGTCGGCGGTGAGCAGCGTCTGGTGGGCCCAGAGGGCGACGCCGCCGAACAGCACGGCCAGGCTGGCCAGCAGCCAGAAGACCGCAGCCAGCAGGCGCCGGCCCTGTCCGGTTTGCGCGGGTGGGTCGGAGGCCGGCGTCTCAGCCTCGGCCACGATGTCCCGCTGAGGCTCGGCCGGTGCGGGCGCGGACTCCTCCAGACCGTCCGTGGCGTCTTCAGGCCTGATCGCGGTCTCCTCCGGGTCGCCCGTCGCCTGGGGTGCCCGTCGCTGGTCCGTCATCGGTGCCTCCCACTACATCGATCGCTGCATGGTATGGCACGCTCCTCGTCGGGTACCGTACGGACAGGCACATGACAGAGATACAGAGGGAGGATGACGTGGGCACCGACGCGATCCGCTGGGGGCTGATGGGCACGTCCCGCATCAACGAGAAGCTGCTGCGCGGCGCACGCTTGACCGATAGCGCCGAGGTCGTGGCCGTGGGCTCGCGCTCGGCCGCAACGGCCGAGGACTTCGCGGCCGCCAACGGCATCCCCAGGACGCACAGCTCCTACGAGGCGCTCCTGGCCGATCCCGAGATCGACGCGATCTACATCCCGTTGCCGAATGCGCTGCACCACCCGTGGACGATGCGGGCCATCGCGGCCGGCAAGCACGTCCTCTGCGAGAAGCCCTACACGCGTCATCCCGAAGAGGTCGACCAGGCCTGGGACGCG
>JASFQX010000092.1:0-6444 GCA_050115215.1 Chloroflexota bacterium | reverse complement strand
TGGTCGAGTTCGCCATCGTCCTGCCCGTCGCGCTGCTGCTGCTGGTCGCGGTCGCGGACATGGCCCGGCTCTACACCACCATGATCACGGTCGAGTCCGCCGCCCGCGAGGCCGCCGACTTCGGCGCCTACGGCTCACCGAACTGGGACGAGGTCAACAAGGCCAACACCCTCGCGGCCATGGAAGCCCGGGCCTGCGTGGCCAGCCGCCACCTCGACGGCTACGCCGGTTCGGGCGCGAGCTGCAGCAATCCGACGGTCACGATCACGTTGCTCGAACCGGGCAGCCTCCCGGCCGACGCCTCGAGCGGGTGCGAGGATCCGGCCCGGCCGGGTGGACCGTGCGAGGTGCAGGTCGACCTCGACTACACGTTCGACCTCATCATGCCCCTGGCCCTCGACGTCGCCGGGCACCGCTTCGGGCTCCCGGAGAGCCTGAGCTTCCGACGCACGGCCGTCTTCGCCAACTCCGACTTCGTGGCCGCGCCGTGGTAGCCCCTCGTCGCGCGCTGCTGGCGCTCCTCGCACCGCGCAACCGCGGGCGCAGCCGTGGCCAGGCCATGGTCGAGTTCGCGCTCGTCGCGCCCATGCTCTTCGTGCTCATCCTCGGCACCATCGAGGCCGGCCGCTTCATCTTCTTCCAGGAGCTGCTCAACCACGCGACCCGGGAAGGTGCCCGCTACGCCATCGTCCACGGCGCCGATTCGGTCTGCCCCAGCGGACCCCCAGCGCCGGGGACGTCAACCTGCGATCTGACTGGCGAGAACGTGAAGGCCCGCGTGCGCGAAGCGGCGCTCGACATCGTGAGCCTGGGCTCGCTCGAGCTCCCGGATCCGGTCTGGACGCCCCGAGGCGACCTGTCGACCCCCGAAGCGGGTGATCCCAGCACCGGCACCAACGATCGAGGGGAGTACGTCACCGTCTTCGTCACCTTCACCTACCAGCCGCTGATCGGCCAGGTCGTCGATATCGGCATCCTGCCCCAGATCAGCATCAACGCGGAGTCGACCCTTGTCATCAACTTCTGACCACGACCGGGGACAGGCCCTCGTCGTCTTCGTCCTCAGCCTCACGGCCGTGCTCCTCGCCGCGGCGCTGGCCTTCGACGCGGGCGACATGCTCGTCGAGCGGCGTGACGAGCAGAACGCTGCCGACGCTGCGGCCATGGCCGGTGCCCGCTACATCCTCGACAGCCAGACCCAGGCCAGGACGGCTGCCCGCAACCTCGCCACCAGGAACGGCTTCACTGACGGCCTGGCCTCCCAGTGGGTGGAGGTCAACATCCCGCCGACCGAAGGCCAGTGGACCGGCTTCCGCAACGCCATCGAGGTGCGCATCGGCAATACCAGGCCATCGCTCTTCGGCGGCATCATGGGCGTCGCCGGCTGGCCCGTCAGCGCCCGGGCCGTGGCCGCGCAGTTCGACGGCGTGGGGGGTCCCTGGGCCTTCCTGGCCCTGCACGAGACGCAGTGCGACGCGGTGAAGGTCACCGGCAACGGCAACATCACCGCCTACGGCAGCATCCAGGTCAACTCGGAGTGCCCGGGATCGGCGCTCAAGCGCCAGGGGCCGGGCTCGATCGTGGTCAAGACGGAAGGCGCCGCCTGCAACGTCCACGGCGGGATCCAGGACGGCGGCGGAAGCGGCGAGCTCGAGTGCGAGCAGGTCACCGGTGCGCCGATCATCCCCGATCCGCTCGAGGGCCTGCCTGATCCGGCCATGCCCGGCCTGCCGGCCGATGCGTGGCAGTACGACGGTCCGAGCATGGATCTGCCCAGCAACTGCCCCGGGTCGAGCGATGCGGCGACGCTCGAGTCGCCCGGTACGTGCCAGTTCCCATCGAGCTACGCGGGGACCAGCTGGGTCCTCTACCCGGGGCTCTACCCGGGTGGACTCAAGCTCCAGGGCGGGACCTTCTACCTCGAGCCGGGCATCTACTGGCTTGGCGGTGGCGGGCTGGAGATCACCGGCAACGGCACCTTCACCTACTCGGTCGAACCCTCCACCTACAGCGTGACCGCACCGCTGCCCAGCCAGATCGATGGCGGCGACGACGACGTCGAGCTACCCGGTGGGGTCCTGTTCTTCAATACCGAGATCGAGAACGCGGAGGTGGGCCCGGTCAGGCTCAACGGCGCCGACGCCAACATCTACCTGGCCCCGCTGGATGCGCCGTCGGGCACTGATGACGCCCTCTACAACGGATTGGTCCTCTACCAGGACCGCGACTACCCGATCGGTGGTGACGACATCACCATCAACGGCAGCGAATCGGGCGGAATGGCCGTCCGCGGCACGATCTATGCGCCGACCGGGGACGTCAAGGTCAACGGCAACGACGGGCAGCTGACCCTCGATCAGGTGATCGCCAGCACGTTCGTGGTCAACGGATCGCCGGGGAGCCAGATCCTGGCGCTGAACTCGGAGGACTACTCCTTCCTCTTCTACGGCGCCGGCCTCGTCGAGTGAGCCCTCGCGGCCTGCGAGGGCCGTCGCGGCGGTGACAGTTGTCCCCACTATCGAGGTTAGGGGTGGTTGGGTGACATCCAGGGTCCTACCATCGTCGGTGGGCGTACGGTACCTTCGGGCTATCGGTCCCTGACGCCATCCCTTCCACCACGACCCGAGCGGCGACAGGCCCTTCGAGTCCGCAATGAATGGTCAAGAGATGATGCCTACAAGTCAGCGAACACATCGCCCCCACGGATCTCCTCCCCGGTCCAGGCGACGCCGGTCGCGCGGCCAGTCCCTCGTCGAGTTCGTGCTCGTCATCCCGGTCGCCCTGCTCATCCTGCTGGGCGCGCTCGACTTCGGGCGAGCGTTCCTGGGATGGGTCGTGCTGAACAATGCGGCACGTGTCGGCGCCAACTACGCCGCTCTCCACCCCGACGCGTGGGGCGACCCCGGCGTCGCGTATCAGCAGGCGGAGTACACCTCGCTCGTGACCGAAGCCCGCTCGGACGCCGGCATCGCGCTGACGGGCTGCGACACCGCGGCTGTCACGAACCCCAGCTTCCCGGGCGGCACGAGCCTGGGCGACTACGCCGTCGTCCAGCTGGACTGCGAGTTCGATCCGATCACGCCGCTCATCGGCGAGGTCCTGACCGGCGTCACCGGCGGCAGGCTCGCGGTCGGCGCTCGCTCCGTCTTCCCCATCCGCGAGGACGGGATCGCGGTGGCGCCTCCCTCCAACCCGCCCAGCTGCCTGTCGAAGATCGGCAACCCGGACATCGATGGCATGGACGTGCAGTTCTACGACGAGACCACCGACAGCACGGCCTGGTTCTGGGTCGTGGAGGGCCCCACCGCCTACGTCAGCCAGCACCCCTTCCACACCTACGTCACGCCAGGCACCTACACGGTCACCCTCGACGCCGACGTCTCCGGCGTGGACTGCGCGCAGGACCAGATCACGCTCAGCGTCGCGCCCACGCCCTCGCCGGACCCCGATGCGACCCCGACCCCGGAGGCCAGCGCCACGCCCACGCCGGCGCCGACCGCATCACCCACGCCCCGCCTCTGCACCGTGCCCGGGCTCGTGGGCGAGAAGCGCAACAACGCGCAGGACCTGTGGGACGCGGAGGGCTTCCTGACCACGGTCGCCATCGTCGACGGGGCCAAGCCCGGCAACTGGGACATCGAGTACCAGTCGCTCAACAGCGGCAATGACGTGGCCTGCAACGTGACCATCGAGATCGGGCCGGACCCGGTCGCCACGAACCCATGAGCGAGCCCATGAACTCCCACCCGCACGACCAGAGCCGCGGCCAGGCGCTCGTGGAGCTGGCCATCGTCATCCCCATCATCGTGGTCGTGGCGCTGGCGCTGTTCGACGGCGGGCGGGCCGTGCTCTTCTACACCGAGCTCACCAACGCTTCGCGCGTGGGCGCGCGCGTGGCCATGGTCAACCAGTCGCATGACGCCAGCTGCACCGGCGCCGATCAGACCTACCGCTGCGCGGCCGCCGAGATCGCCACCTCCACCGAGATCACGCCCGCGTCCATCCCGCTGGCCGTGTTCACCGACCGTGATGGCAACGTGGTCAACCCCACCGATCCCGTTTGCCTGTCGTACGGGGAGTGCTCGGCCACGGTCTCGGCCAGCTATGCCTTCACGCCCATCACGCCTATCGTCAGCAACATCCTTGGGTCCATCACCCTGAACGCCTCGACCACGATGGCCATCGAGCGCACGTACGCCAGTCCTTGAGGAGCAGCAGCATGTATCGACCGAGAGAGGGGCAGCGAGGCCAAGTGCTGGCCATGTTCACGTTCGGCTTCCTGGCCTTCGTGGCCGCGATTGCCTTCATCGTCGATGGTGGCAACGCCTATGCGCGCCAGCGCATCAGCCAGAACGGCTCGGACGCGGCGGCCGAAGCCGGCGCGACCGTGCTCGCCGAGCGGCTGGTGGGGCGGACGAAGTCGGATGCCGACGTCAAGTCGGCCATCGACGGCGTGCTCACCTCGATGGACATGAACACCACCACCGTCCACGGCTTCGATACGTCGCGTGCGTTCTATACCGATATCGACGGCAACCTGCTCACGACGCGCGTGGGCTCGCTCGGCAGCGCCGCGCCACCGACCGCGGCCTCCGGCGTGGCCGTGACCGGCGATCTGCCCTTCGATACCTACTTCGCGCGTGCGCTGGGCATGAACCAGCTCAACGCCGTCACCGAGGCCACCGCGGTGGCTGGCTACGCGGTCGACCAGGGCTCGGTCATCCTGCCGGTGACGCCGCCGGTGAACATCCTCTACGACTGCAACACCAATGGCACCCCAGACTTCGGTGAGAACCCGTCGGAGTGGCTGCACAACACGCTCTACGTCATCCCGCTCTGCTCGACCGGACCCGGCAACGTCGGCTGGATCGATTGGGATCCGACCGGCGGTGGCACCAGCGAGCTCATCAGCCGCATCTGGCCGCCGAACGACGACACGCCGCCCATCCCGCTGCCGTCATGGCAGTGGATGACCGAGACCGGTGACGTCGCGGCCTCGGGCCTCGAATCGGCGCTGCGCCAGTGGGATCTCAAGACCGTCCTCATCCCGCTGTTCGACGACACGTGCGACCAGGATCCCGGCAGTCCCACCGCGCCCTGCAACGGCAGCCCGGGACACGGCAGCAACAACTGGTACCACTTCCCCACCATCGCGGCCCTCGAGCTGTGCGGGACCAACCCTGACGGCTCCATCCCGGCGTGGTGCACGGATGCGGAGGGCAACAGCTACGGCCACGGCGCGTACGTCTCGGGCGCGGCCGGCAAGTCCTGCAACCTCAACAAGAACGGCACGTCGTGCCTGGTCGGCCGGTTCGTGCACTTCATCCGCGGTGGCACCGTCACCGGTGGCCTGACCAACACGGCCACGCCCTCCGAGATCGTCGGCATCCAGCTCATCAAGTAGCGGCGCCGACCGGCTGCCCGCCCGGCTGTTGTCGCTCGGCCCGGATCTGAGCTAGGCCTTCGGCTCTGCCTCGGTGTCGGCCGACGACGCTTTGGCATCGTCGGCGCCCTCGGTGCTCTCGTTGGTGGTGACCGTGACGTCGAGCTCGGCTCTTGTGTCGGGCTCGGTCCGGGCACGGATGGCGCGCTCTTCGTCGGAGCCGGTGAGGTTGGCGTTGTCCAGCGCGTTGCCGAAGACCTGCGGGATGTCGATGCCGGTCAAACCCTTGATGGCGTGGCTGGCCTGGCTCAGGTTGGTGGTGGCCGTGCGCACGATCTCCGAGGCCCCGTCGGTCGAGAGCACGGTCAGGTTGTCGATGCGCCCGATGGGCTCGGCCGCCGCGCCCACCACGCTCGGCAGATCGCGCAGGATGGTGGCCAGGATGGCGGCGTCGTTGAAGTGACGGTAGGCCTCGGCCCGCATCTCGAGGGCCGCCGCCTCGGCCTCGCCCTGCTTGTGGATGACGGTCGCTTCGGCCTCACCCTGGAGCCTGACTCGCTCGGCGTCCGCCTGGGCCGCGGCGATGGCGGCCTGGCGGTCGCCCTCGGCACGCCTGATCACGGCCTCGGCGTCGGCCTCGGCCGGCCGGACGGTGGTGGCCAGCAGCTCCTTGGCCTTGCGCTCGGCCTCGAGCTCGGCCAGCTTGGTCTGCTCCTGCACCACCTCCTGCGTGGCCTCCGCCTGTGACAGCGGTCCGGACTGATCGGCCTTGGCCGCTTCGCGGTCGGTCTCGTTCTTGACATCAGCGGCACGCAGCTTGACCCCGCGGTCGGCGTCGAGCTTGACCTCCTCGGCCTTGGCCTCGCGCACGCGAGCCTGCTCGTCGGCCTCGGCCTGGGCCATGCGCGCGTCGCGCTCGCGGCGGGACAGCTCCTGGCGGCCGACCAGCTCCATGTACTCGAGCGCTTCGCCGCCGATGGCCTGGATGGTGAAGCTGTCGATGACCAGGCCGGAAGTGGCCAGGTCGCCGATGGCGGCTGACTGTACGGCCTGCTGGAACT
>JASFQX010000091.1:0-6454 GCA_050115215.1 Chloroflexota bacterium | reverse complement strand
GGCCCTCCAGCGGGATGATCGTGCCACTCGCGGCGGCCCCTTCCACGGCCGCCTGGTCGCTGGCGGTGTGCCCGCGCGAGAGGTAGACCGCGACGCCCTCATTGAGCCACCTCGGCGGGTACTGGACGGGGTTGTCGACGGCCTCGTGGAAGACGAGGTGCGCCAGCTCGTGCGTGATGAGCTCCTCGACCCAGTCGGAGCCGACCTGGCGAGGCTCGATGAGCCCGAACAGCGTGCGGATGGCGGGGTGGGCCTGGCCGCCGACGTTCTCGCGCGTGGCCGGGCCCATAGCCTGGCGGAACTCGCGGGTGTCGGTGTAGATGAGGAAGTCGACCGCTGCCACGTTGTCGACGCCCAGCAGTTCGGCGGCCGAGTCGAGCGCGCCCTCGGCGACCTCGAGCGCGCGGCGGGCGAAGTCCTTGCCGCCCTCGTAGGTCCAGACGTTCACCCGCTCGCCACGGAGCACGTCCCACTCGAAGCGCGTGTCGAGCACGCGGTGGCGGCCGGTCGGCCCGACGGCGCTGCCCTGGTCGGTGACAACGCGGAAGCGATACTCCCAGCTGGAGTTGGGCACGACGTGCCCGCTCTGTACCACGGTGGCTCGCCAGCCATCGCCGTCCGGCGCCACGGAAGCGATGGTGACGCGATCGCTGTCGTCTCCGGGCAGGCGCGCCAGGAGCTCCACGCGCGTCGGGGGCTCGTCGGAACGGAAGGTGGTGGAGAAGGAGACCTCCTCTCCGAAGGCGCCGGTCGAGGCCGGCGGGCCGAAGCGCACCAGGGGCTGAGCGACGGCGCCCCCGGTCGCCGCGGCCAGCAACGCCAGCGTCAGCAGCAGGGCCGTCAGCACGACGGCCGGACGCGGGATGCGCATCAACGGGCCCACGCCAGGTCGGCATAGCGCACCAGGCCCACGCCCGAGATCCGGCCGCCCTGCAGGCCGTCGCGGCTGAGCCACCAGCTGCTGCCGTAGTCGAGCGGGATCAGCGGCGCCGCCTCGCGCACGATGGCCTGGGCCTGGCCGTAGAGGCGCTCCTGCTCGTCGGCATCTGCAGTGGTGGCGGCGGCCTCGATGAGCCGGTCGTAGTCGTCGTCACCCCAGCCGGTGACGTTGGCCGAGCTGTCGCTGGCCAGCAGCAGCCCCAGGAAGTCGTGGGCGTGGGGATAGTCCGCGCTCCAGGCCAGGGTCCACAGGTCGGGCGTGTCGCGCTCCAGCAGCAGCCCGTGCTCGTCGAAGCTGCGCCGCTCGACGTTGACCTCGATGCCCAGCTCCTGTCCCAGCTCCGCAGCGATGGCCTCGGCTGGCCCTACGCCGTAGGTGGCCAGCGCGACGGCGGGGAAGCCTTCACCGCCGGGATAGCCCGCTGCGGCCAGTTCGGCCCGTGCCGCCGCCGGATCGTAGGGCAGCTGGTAGTCCTCGTCGCCCCGGCCGGCCACGCCCGGGGGCACGATCGAGGTCGGTGGCGGCCCGTCCGCGTCATCGAGCCCAGCCAGGGTGCGCCAGTCCACGGCCATGCTCACCGCGCGGCGCACGGCCGGGTCATCGAAGGGCGGCTCGCCGGCATCGAAGCCGAGCAGCTCCACCGCCATCTCCTCGGTGTGCCGCAGCTGCGGCCCGAGATAGCGGTCGTAGCGGATCCAGCTGGCATCGCTGGCGGCGATCCGGGTCCAGTCCACCGCCTCGTCCTCGAAGACGTCGACGTTGCTGCGGCCCCCGTCGTCGGTGACCACGGTCACGCGCTCGATCGGCGCCGGGCCGGCCCAGTAGCGCTCGTTGCGGGCGAGCCGGATCCGGCCCAGCTCCTGGTCCAGGGGCACGTAGGCGCCGCTGCCCACGAACGTTGAGTCGTCGCCGGGTCCGCGCGCCTGCCTGTCGATGCCGGGGGGGACGACCGCGAGCGTGGGCGCCGCAGCGACGGCAGGGAAGAAGCTGGCCGGGTGCTCGAAGTTGACGGTGAGCGTCTGCCCCCGGGCCTGCAGCCCGACCGCCTCCGCGCTGCCCTCCCCGCGTGCGTAGGCGCTCGCGCCGGCGACGTCATCGAGCAGGCTCGCGAGCGGGCCGGGCCGGGCCGGATCGATGACCCTCAGCCAGGAGCGACGGACGTCCTCGGCCGTGAGGGCCGAGCCATCGCTGAAGGCCAGGTCGTCGCGCAGCTGGAACACGAGGCGGAGGCCATCGTCCTCCACCTGCCACGACTCGGCCAGGGCCGGTTGCACGCGCGAACCGGCGTCGAGCACGGTCAGGCCCTCGTAGAGCTGCGAGAGCACCTGCGCCGAGGTGCCGTCGGAGATGGCTGCCGGATCCCACGAGAGCGGCGTGCCACCGGCCAGCACGATGTCGGCCCCTGCGGGTCGGGGCAGTGCCTCCTCGTCCGTGCGAGGAGTGACCGTCCACGCCGCGAACAGCCCGATCGAGATGAAGAGCGTGACGAGCAGGGCCGTGCCGATGATGGCGCGCCGGCTCCAGCCGTGCGGGCGGTCGGGGAGCGGCGGCGTGGAGTCGGGAATCAGGGTCATGATCGGGCGCAGGCCCAGGCGCTAGCTCCGGCGGGCGATGGAGAGGTAGTAGAGCAGCGTCAGGATGGAGGTGACGGCCGCGGCCACGTAGGTCATGGCCGCCGCCGTGAGCACGTGCTTGACCCCCTGCTCGTCCTGCTCGCTGGTCATGAGCCCGGTCTCGCGCAGCATCACCAGCGCTCGCCGGCTGGCGCCGATCTCGACCGGCAGCGTGAGCACGCTGAACACGACCATGAGCCCGAAGACGATGATGCCGAGCCAGAAGAGGCCGGTCAGGTTGAAGATGAGCCCGACGAAGATGAGCAGGTAGCTGACGGTCGGGCTGAAGGTCACCGCGGGCACGAGGAAGGCGCGTGCCCGCATGGCCACCGTACCCTCCGCGTCCTGCTGGGCGTGACCGACCTCGTGGGCGGTGACGGCCATGGCCGCGACCGAATCGCGCGAGGCCACCTCCTGGCTGAGGCCGACTTCCTTGCTGCGCGGGTCGAAGTGGTCGGAGAGGTCGCCGGGCACGACCTTGAAGCTGATGCCCGTGGCGCTGCCGCGGCTGCCGCCGAAGTCCACATCTCGCACGAGCCGTTCACCGACCTGCACGCCGGCCAGGCCCGCGCTGTTGCGCACGCCGCTCCACTTGCCGAACTGGGACCTGATGTACAGCTGCGCCGCGCCCGAGATGAGGAGCGTGGCGATGAAGAGGACGATGTAGAGCGGGTCGATCCACAAACCCCACAGGAACATGGTCTGGACGGGCCTCCGTGTGCACTGACGACGGACTTCAGCCTAGCGCAGGTTCGTCGGCGACCCGCTGAACCCGCCCGTGGCCACCACCACGCCGGGCGCGCTCGCGATCGAGCTGCCGCCGGGCGAGTACCGCCTGTACGCCCGCACCGATCCGCCCCGGACGGTGGGTGGAGCGCGTCGAGTTGGCCGCGGGTGAGCGCCTGTCCTACCAGCTGACGGCGCCGGCCGACGACTGAGTAGCCCTCTGTCAACCCCATCACGCCGCCGGAGCCAACGTCGGTCGCTGTAGCGCCCGGTGCTTGGCCGGGTCATAGGGCACGCCGTCCTGGCAGCAGTGCCAGATGGCATCGACCCAGGCGCGAGCGAGGATGCGCACCGCGTGGGGATGCGGTTGCCCCCGATCCGCAGGCGGTGGCCGTCGGTGCACAGCACATCGGCGAGGAGGTAGGCGTCGGTGTGGTCGTCCTTGTTGCCGCTGAGGCCATAGCGGGTGCGCAGGGCCTCGACGTGGCGGCTGGCGATGACCACGACGGTCAGCCCGGCCGCGAACAGCGCGCCGATGACCGGGCCGTCGGGCCGCTCGATGGCGACCCCGCCGACCCGCCGGGCGGTGAGTCGTCGGACGAGCCCGCGCAGGCCGGCGGCGGTGTGCTCGACCTCCGCGCGCTCGATGACCGCACCGCCCTGATCGACGATGCAGACGACGTGGCTCCGACTGGCCCAGTCGATGCCCGCGTACGAGGTGACGGTGGGGATAGGAGGCATCCGTGCCTCCTCGCTGGTGCAAGCAGCCTGGGGGCATCTCTCTGGTGACGGGACATGTCGGCCGGTCGCTCACTGATCGACGCTCTGACGGCCCGCAGCCCTATCGCGGCTCGGCACGTCCCCGGCCGCCGGGCCCCGCGAAACTCAGTCTGGCCCTCGAGGGGCGAGCGCCCGTGGCGGTGGCCCGGCGTCCACCAGGGTGCCGTCGGCGGGATGGCGCCCGTCGACCCGTTCATGGTGGACCAGTAAGCGGGGACGGCCGCTCGATCCTGCGCTAGGACGGCGCGAGATGCGCGAAGCGCGGCCACAGCGAGAGGTCGAGGTCCGGCACCAGCTCCTTGAGCAGGAGCACCTCCGGCTCGTACTCCTCGATGAGTGCCTGCTCGTCCTTGCTCGGGACGGAGCGCTTGGTGCCCATCGTCTCGTTGACCCGGGTCCGGATCAGACGGGGATCGGGCTCGTACGGTGGCAGGCCCAGGAACTCGAGCGTGCGGGCGAACTGACCTGAAGGGTCACGCACGCACTGCTCGTACTGCAGCACGAGGACGTTACCGCGCCCCACGGCCTCGGCCAGGCGCTGGATCTGGCGGCCGTAGAAGCCACGCATGCGTGCCTCCCGCTTGCCGGCCTTCTCGTCGCGCTTGAGCGAACGTCGCCGGTTCTCGGCGTGCCACTGGTTCAGCCCCGAGCGGTAGCGCTCCACGGGCTCGCGCACGATGGACAGGAGCTTCGCCTGCGGCGCCACCTCGGCGATGATGCCGGGCATGCGCGGCAGCGCCTGGTAGCGCGGGGTCCACTCCCCCGCCAGGTGCCCCGGCAGCCGGGGAAACTGGCGGTAGTACCACTCGATCTGGTCCTGTGGGATGGGCTCGTCCTTCATGCGGTCGAGCAGGTGCAGCTCCTTGCGTCGGGGCACGCCGTCGACCTGCGGATGCCCGACCAGCAGCGCCCACCACCAGGTCGTGCCGGCCTTGTGCACGCCGACACCGACGAAATCGGGCGGCCCGATCTGTGCGCCGTCGGGGACGGCCGGGGCCTGGCGTCCTCGGCGATCGGCCTCCCGGCCCGGTTCGCGCGTGGGGTCGGTCATGGGCGCCGATTCTAGCGAGGCCAGGGCCCCGGCGGCCGATCGCCGGAGTACCCTCGGCAGCGTAGCCAGTGCGCGGTCTGGGGGCAGCACCGCGCCCATGCCCTGGAGGGGATCCCGATGCCAGACCAGACCCAGCGAGCCAGGCCGGTCGTGCTGCTGCGACCATCACCGCAGATCACTGCTCGCATCTTCAGCCAGGAAGCGCTGCGCCGCCTCCACGAGCGCTACACCGTGATCGACGGTGAGGCCGACCCCTCCGAGTCCGTCATCGACAGCTGCCTGCCGGATGTCCTCGCCATTATCGGCCAGCCGGACCTGCCCCGTGACCGCATCGAGCGCGCGCCAAACCTGCGCGGCATCTTCAACGTGGAGGGCAACTTCTTCCCCAACGTCGACTACGAGGCCTGCTTCGAGCGCGGCATCAACGTCGCGGTCTGCGCCCCCGTCTATGCCCAGGCCGTGGCCGAATTCTCGTTGGGTCTGGCTCTGGATCTCGCGCGCGGAATCAGCCGTGAGGACCGGGCCTTCCGCGAAGGCCGCGAGGGCTACGTGTTCCAGTCCACCGGCGACTCGATCCTGCTGCGCGGTGCCGAGATGGGCATCCTCGGCTACGGCAACATCGGCCGCAAGCTGTTGCCGCTGCTGGAGCCCTTCCGACCGACGGTGGTCCGCTGCTACGACCCCTGGCTGCCGGACGCGGTCATCCGCGACGCAGGCATGGTCCCGGCGCCGCTGGATGAGGTGCTCGCGACGAGCACGTTCCTGTTCATCCTCGCCACCGTCACCAGCGACTCCACGCACCTGCTGAACGCGGACAACATGCGACTCATCCCGCCGGGCGCGCGTGTGGTGCTGACCAGCCGCGCGGCGGTCGTCGACTTCGAGGCCATGGTGCGCTACGTAGCCGAGGGCCGGTTCATGGCCGCCACCGACGTCTGGCCCGAGGAGCCGGCACCGGCCGACCACCCGGCGCGGACGACCGAGGACATGGTGCTGCAGGCTCACCGGGCCGGTGGGCTGCCCGACGTCTTCCCGCTCATCGGGGAGATGGTGCTCGACGACCTGGCCCTGCTGGAGCAGGGCTTGCCGCCGGTGCGCAACCAGCTGGCCGCGCGCGAGCTGGTGGGGCGCTATCGCTCCAAGCCCGTGCAGTCGGACGCGATGGAGGGCTGACCCACACCGCTGCGCCGCGGTCAGGGCCGCCGGCGGAGTCGGCGCTTGCTGTGGAGCGCCATCGCCGGCCACCTGGCTGGGCATGGCTGTAAACGTTTACGAACAGCCGAAGTGTCGTGCCGGCTCGGGACGTTCGGCATGTGGGTGAGGCGACCCGGCGGGCGCATGATG
>JASFQX010000090.1:0-6465 GCA_050115215.1 Chloroflexota bacterium | reverse complement strand
GGAGCTGGCGCTGCCGGTGAGCGCGGCTGACCGCGACACCACCCATGCGGTCGCCGATCGCCAACCGGTGATCATGCCCGGCGTCCCCGAGAGCCTCGGCGGCCCCCTTTCCGAGGCTCGCTCGAGCCTGCTCATGCCGCTCGTGATCGAGGATGAGGACGGCGCCTTCCTGGAGGGCTTGCTGGCCATCGGCTGGGCAGCCGACGAGCCGCCGGTCGTCGACGTGCCCGACACGGTGATGGCGTTCGCCGACCTGGCCGCGGTCACCATCCGCCAGGCGCGCCTGCGCAACTCGGTGTGGGAACAGTCGGACCACGCCGAACGCCTCTCGCATACCGATCGGCTCACCGGCCTGGCCAATCGCGTGACCTTCGAGCGGATGCTCGAGCTGGAGATCGCCCGGGCCACACGCCAGGGCACGCCCCTGGCGGTGGCCGTGCTCGACGTGGATGGCCTGACCGAGATCGGCCAGTCCAAGGGCGCGCGCGTCGCCGACGAGGTGCTGCGCCACGTGGCCAGCGCCATCGCCGACCGCGTCCGATTGCTGGACACGGTGGCGCGCTTCGGCGAGGACGAGTTCGTGGTCATCGCCCCCGGCGACGCCGGGGGCATCGTGGCCTTGCGGCTGCGCGACGCGATCGCTGAGCTGCCACCCGTGGGCGACACCGACATCAGCGTCAGCGCCGCGGTCGTGCACCATCCCGCCGACGGCGCCACCGGTGCGGAGCTGGTAGCCGCATCGGAGGCCGCCCTGGCCTCGGCCAAGCGGCGCGGGCCCGGCAGCGTCTTCGGCGTGCAGGGGGCTTCGGCCTAGCTGCTCGCCCTCGCGGGCCCGGTAGCGTCCAGGGCCGCCTCGACCACACGACCCACCTCCGCCGCGACCTCATCGATGGCACCGGACCCATCGAGCACGACCCAGCGAGCCGGGTCGGCCGCGGCCATCTCCAGGTAGCCCTCGCGAACGCGCGCATGGAAGGCGAGGTCGTGGCGCGACTCATCCTCCCAGCGCGTCAGCTCCTCGGTGCTGCCGTCGGCGCGGCGCGCGAGGCCCGTCTTGGGTGGCACGTCGAGCAGGACCACAAGATCGGGCTTGAGCCCGTCGGTGACCCAGTCCTGGATGCGTCCCAGCAGATCGAGGTCGACGCCGCTGCCGTACCCCTGGTAGGCCATGGTCGAGCTGGCATAGCGGTCGAGCACGACGATACGCCCGGCTTCGAGCGCCGGGCGGATGACCTCATCCACGTGCTGGGCTCGAGCGGCACTGAAGAGCAGCACGTCCGCCTTGGCGCCGCGGGGCGTCGGGCCGGGATCGTTGACGATGTGCCGCACCTGCTCGCCGAGGTCGGTGCCCCCGGGCTCGCGCGAGTAGGTCACAGGCAGCCCGCGCGCCTCCAGTCGCTCGGCCAGCATCCGAGCCTGCACCGACTTCCCGGCGCCGTCGGGCCCCTCGAGGACCACGAACAGACCCCGGCGGCCCTGCGCCCGCAACACGGTCAGCGCCAGCTCCGGACCTTCTCGGGGTAGACCCGCACCCGGCGGAAGGGCTCCCGCCCCCGCGAACGGGAAACGAGATTGGCCGCCTCGGCCGCGCGATGCTGGAGCTTGCGCAGGTAGGCGTTCTGGGGCGAGAGCTCGACCGGCCTGGATTCGGACCGCACCAGGTCGATCGCCTCTTCCAGCTCGCGCATGGCCACGTCCTGCGGGTCCGTGTCGAGCACATACAGGCTGGTGAGGATGGCCTGCATCTGCACCACCGTGTTCGACTTGAGCACGTAGATGGGGATGCCATGCGCCTCAGCCTCACGGATGAGCGGCGGCTTCTGCTTGTAGTTGCTGCGCAGGGTGATGACCACGTCGGCCTCGTCCGGTTCACGCACCACCACCACCGGCAGCTGCAGATCCTTGACGGCCTGCTCCAGGCGCTTGCGACTGATGCCGTACCCGAGCACGTTCATCGGCTCCAGCTGCACCGGCGCGCTGCGCTCCGACATGTGGATGACTGCGTCCTCCTCCTCGCGCGTCTCGGCCGTGACGTCCGGCTCGTCGTCGGCGATGGCCGGCGTCTCGTCGGCCTCGATGCCGAAGGCCACCGGAGGTCCGGGGTCCACCTGCTCGACCGCCTGCTCGTCGGCCATCAGCTCGCTCATGGCGCGGTTGGCCGAGGCGCGCCACTCGGCCTGGCGCTCCAGCTCGCGAGCATCGCGGGCGCGGGGCTCGGGAGCGGCCGAATCACGTTCCATGGGTCCACGATCGGCGATGGCGCCGGCCCGGAAGACGGAGCCGCCGGCACGCCGGCCCGGTCGCTCCGCCTGCCACTCGACGCCTCGCCGGCTGCGCCGGCTGCGAGGCGCACCTCCGGCCCGGCCGGCGCTGTCGGCACCGGGACCTCGCCGCTCACCACGCAGTCCCGTATCGCCGTGGTAGCCGAGGTCACCGTTGCCCGCAGCCAGGCCACCGAACCGCTCCCCGGGGATGCGGGAGCGGGGTCCCGGTCGTGGCCGCGCCTGTGAGCGGTGGACGCCGCCCTCATCCTTCCAGCGCATCTCGGGCGCCAGCGCATCGCCTCGCAGCATGGCATCGACGGTCTCGGCCACGTCGGCGTGGACGGCAACGCGATCGCGGTCCTGGATCTCGACGATGACGTCGAAGGTCGGTGGCGCCTTGCGCTCCAGCACCGACTTCTGCGTTCGCCGTCGGCGCGCCTCGTCGTCACCAAGGGTGACGGTCTGGATGCCACCGATGAGGTCGGACAGCGTGGGGTTCATCATCAGGTTGTCGAGGTTGTTGCCGTGCGCGGTGCCGATGAGCTGGACGCCGCGCTCGGCGATGGTGCGCGCCGCGGCTGCCTCGAGCTCGGTGCCGATCTCGTCGATGACGATGACCTCGGGCATGTGGTTCTCGACGGCCTCGATCATGACCGCGTGCTGCAGGTCGGGCGTGCGCACCTGCATGCGCCGGGCCCGGCCGATGCCGGGATGCGGGATATCGCCATCCCCGGCGATCTCGTTGGAGGTGTCGACGATGACGACCCGCTTGTCGAGGTCGTCGGCCAGCACGCGCGCAGCCTCGCGCAGCATGGTCGTCTTGCCGATGCCGGGCCGGCCCATGATGAGGATGGACTGGCCCGACTCCACAAGGTCGTCGACGATATCGATGGTGCCGATGACGGCCCGGCCGACGCGACACGTCAGGCCCACGATCTTGCCGTTGCGGTTGCGGATGGCGCTGATGCGGTGGAGCGTGCGCTCGATGCCGGCGCGGTTGTCCTCGCCGAACGAGCCCACGTGGTCGACCACGTACTGGATGTCGTCGGCGCGGATCTCCCGGTCCAGCAGGACGACCTCGCCGCCACCACCGAACCGCGCCTCTGGCTTGCGGCCGAGGTCCATCACCACCTCGATGACCGCTTCGACCCCCTCGAGCGAGCGCAGTCGTTCGCCGATCTCGGGAGTCAGCGCATCGATGAGCGCGTCGAGGTCGTCGCCCGGCGCCTCGGCGCCGGTAGCAGGCGCGGACGGACCGCGCCCGGGGAGATGCCCGGGCTCGCCGCCGGCAGAGGCGGACCCGGCAGGGGCGGACCCGGCAGGGGCGGACCCGGGCTGGATCCGTTCGGAGTGGACGCTCGACGACATGGGTTCCTCCGATGGCGGGGTGGACATCAGATGGCTGGCACGAGCGAGGGTTCGGCGACCCGCACCAGTGCCTCCTTGACGAGCAGCGAGACCGTCGCGATGGTCTCCATCCCCTGCTCTTCGAGTCGACGGTCGATGGGTGATTCATAGGTCCGCACGCAGGCCATGACGCCATGCTGGTGGGTCGGGTTGGCCGAGCGCGACATCGCCCCGCTGCGCTTGCCGATGAGCCCGAGCCCGTAGCGGATGAGGGTCGAGGTGTCGTGTTCAGGCAGGGCCAGCACGCGCATGTAGTGCGGCTGCTGCTCCTTGGCCACGCCGACCTGGAGCATGGCCACGAGTCCCGATCCCTCGGGCGAATCCTGCACATAGGACTCGACGTCCGCAAACCGCAGGAGTGGCGTGAGCGACGTGCGCGGCACGCTCGAACGGCCGGGCAGGTTCTCCCAGTCGGGCAGACGGTAGCCCTCGACGCGAGCCACCGGCGCCGGCGTCACACGCTTGTACAGTCGCGCCAGGTCGACCGAGTCGGTCGGGCTGGCCGGGCGGATGCCCAGCTTGTCGGCGTCGATGCCACGCAGGCTGGGGAAGTCGTGGCGGGGGTCGCGGAAGAGGATGGTCTCCTCGCCGTAACGAGCGAAGCCGGCCTGCATGAACAGCTCCACGTTTCCGTCGCTGTCGGCACAGGCCACGTGGAAGCGCTGCGCCCCGCGACGGGAGCCGTCGCGCATGAGGTGCTGCACCAGGCGGTAGCGGATGTCGCCGGCCGTGCCGCGGTCGATCGCGTCGAGCTCGACGATGGTCCACTCGTCCCGGGTGGCGTCGCGCTCTACGCGCGCCAGCCCCGAGAGCCGGCCGCCCTCGTCGTAGACGTACAGCTGGTCGTTGGGCTGGAAGGCGCCGAGCGGCATGCGGAAGAGACTGAAGACCGAGACGTGGCTGGCGGTCACCGGGAGGCCCAGTGAACGCGTCCGCGGCGCGGACTCCTCCTCCCCACCCCGGCCGTCAGTGACGTGGATGTCGATGGACGGGTGAGCAAGGCGGGAGAGCTCGCCGACCGCGGACAGGTCGGTCAGGCGCGCGGCTCGGACGCGGCCCGAGCGAGTCGTCGCTGGCATCAGCGCCCCCTCCTCGTGCGGCGTCGGCGGGTCATCGTGCAGCCTCGAGCCCCCTGCGCGTCGGGTGGGGGCGTCTGCCGCTGCCCTCCGCCGGTTCCTCGTAGGCCCCGGCCATGGTCGTCAACAGTCGATGGAAGCGCACCTCCCCGGAGAGCTCGGGATGGAAGGCAGTGGCGATGATGTTGCGCTGTCGCACGGCCACAACGCTACCGTCTTCGAGCCGCGCCAGCACATCCACCTCGTCGCCGACGCGTTCGACGACGGGGGCCCTGATGAAGACGGCCTGGACCGGCGTGTCGCCGATCACGGGCACGTCGAGCTCGACCTCGAACGAATCGAGCTGTCGACCGAAGGCATTGCGCTTGACCGACACATCGAGCAGCGGGAAGACAGGCTCGTCGCCGTCGACGATGTCACGAGCCAGCAGGATCAGGCCCGCGCACGTGCCCAGCACCGGCGCGCCCAGGCCGATGAGCTCGAGGATGGGCTGGCGCAGGCCCCAACGGTCGATGAGCTTGCGCATGGTGGTCGACTCGCCGCCAGGCAGGATCAGCCCGGACAGCCCGTCGAGGTGCTGGGGCAGACGGATGGGCACGGCCTCGGCGCCGATGGCACGCAGCAAGGCCGCGTGCTCGGCGAAGGCACCCTGGACGGCGAGGATCCCGATCTTCACGGTCGAAGCCTGGAGCAGCGCAGGGAACGCGGGCCTACCAGCCGCGGACCGCCAGCCGCTCCTCCTCCGGGACCGAGCCCACGCTGATGCCGCGCATCGGGGCACCGAGGCCGCGCGAGACCTCGGCGATGATGTTGGGATCGTCGAAGTGGGTGGTGGCCTGCACGATGGCGTTGGCCGTGGTGGCGGGATCGTCCGACTTGAAGATGCCGCTGCCGACGAACACACCCTCGGCCCCGAGCTGCATGGCCAGCGCGGCGTCGGAGGGGGTCGCGATGCCACCGGCCACGAAGTTGACGACCGGCAGACGGCCAGCCTGCGCCACGTCACGCACGATGTCGTAGGGCGCGCCCAGCTCCTTGGCCGCCACGAAGAGCTCGTCCTCGCGCATGCCGGCCAGGTGCCGGATACCAGCGTTGACGGAGCGGATATGACGCACGGCCTCGACGATGTCGCCCGTGCCTGCCTCGCCCTTGGTGCGCATCATGGCCGCGCCCTCGCTGATGCGACGCAGCGCTTCTCCCAGGTCGCGCGCACCGCAGACGAAGGGCACCTTGAACTGGTGCTTGTCGATGTGGTTGTCCTCGTCAGCTGGCGTCAGCACCTCGGACTCGTCGATGTAGTCGACACCCAGCGCCTCGAGCACCTGGGCCTCGACGAAATGGCCGATACGGGCCTTGGCCATGACCGGGATCGTCACCGCCTCCATGATCTGCGTGATGAGGGCAGGGTCGCTCATCCGCGCCACTCCGCCGGCGGCACGGATGTCCGCGGGCACGCGCTCCAGCGCCATGACCGCAACCGCCCCGGCCTCCTCGGCGATGCGCGCCTGGTCGGGGGTGACGACGTCCATGATGACGCCGCCCTTGAGCATCTGGGCCAGACCCTTCTTCGTGGCCCAGGTGGAAGTCTCGACGTTCACGAATTGCCTCGATGATTCTGCGTGATCGTGGCGCGGGCCGGCGGTTCAGCAGCGGGGTCGTCGCCCACACGGGACCGCGCGGTTGCCACGAAGTATCTCGATTATGGCACGCGTGAGGGC
>JASFQX010000089.1:0-6506 GCA_050115215.1 Chloroflexota bacterium | reverse complement strand
AGTACCAGTCGGCAGACGGGGTCGACGGCGTGCTGCGGCTGCGGGACCCCGACGGGGACCTCACCGCGCCGATCGAGGCCCTGGGGCTCACCGACGATGGCGCGCTCGACCTCACCGAAGCCAGCATCCTCTTCCACGACCGGCTCCTTGCGGCAGGGCACCCGACGAGCATCACCTGGACCGACTCGGTGGCCCACGCGATGTCCGATGAGGTGATGGATGCGATCACCGCCCTCGTGTTCGGCTCCCAGGAGACGTGACGGCGCTGCTCGCCTCCGTCGGCTACCCCATCGCGCCGTCTCGGCTGCCTGCGCCGAGGTGGCGACGACCAGCCGAGACCCCTTGTGCATGGAGGAGCAGGACACAGGCCATCGGCGGATCGAGGCGCTGTCGGAGCGCCGGCTGGCCAGGCTCCGCGCCGCTGGGCCGTTCGGCCCTTGACCCGGACAACGGGGCCATGAGGATGGGTGGCGAACCAGCGGGGGAACGTGATGCGCGAGCATGCCCGGTACGCGGCGGTGTCACCGGGGGTCGCGTTGGCACTCGGGGCCGTGATCTTTGTGCTTGCGGCCAGCACGACTTCGTCAAGCGCGACCGGTGGGATGGCGGATGGCGTGTCCGCCATCACGCTCATCGAGCAACGCACTCTCGATATCGGGGACAGCCAACTCATCGCGCTGTCACCCGACGGTGGGAGCATCGCCGTCAGCCGACCCGCCGGGCCGCAGCCCACAAGACTCTGCATCCATGACGTGGCGACGCTCACGGAACGTGCCTGCGCGGATGTCAGCGACCTCGGCGCCGGGCTCTGGGTCGACAGCGTGGTCTGGTCGCCAGACGGCAAGTGGCTGGCCTTCGCCGAACTCTGGCCCCAGTTCTTCGTCGACGGCGATCTGTGGCTCATGGACGCCTCGACCGGAGGGTTGACGAACCTGCTCGATGACGGCTACGACGGTGACCTGGGAGCGACGTCGGCAGGCGACCACCTCCCGGCGGGCGCTATCACGCTCCCGTCGTATCCGACGTTCACCCCCGACAGCGCCGCAGTGACGTTCTCTCGCAGTCTGCTCGAGGCAGGCGAATTCGGCGGTTCGGACGTGGCTACGGTCCCGATCGGGGGTGGCGAAGCGGTGCGCCTGGGCGATCTCGAGCGCGAGACGCCAGGCTTCGACTACCTGGGCAAGCAGTGGGCGGCCGATGGGTCCCGACTCTACGTCTCCCTCGTGGCGTACCGCGAGTCCGGGCTCGGGCCCGATAGCGGGCTCTGGGTACTCGAGGTCGATGACGGGAATAGCCAGCAGCTGGCCGGGCTCGACGACTGGCCGCCGCGCATCGTCCGTGTGTCTCCGCATGGAGAGCACCTCCTCGTCCTGGATCCGACCTCGCTCGGGCTTGTCGCTCCCTCCTACGCCCTGGTCGATGGCGTGTCCGGAGCCGCTGAGCCCGTGGAGACGCTGAGACCAGGGGCTCGCCAGTCCACGCCCATCACCGGGGTGATGCTCTCGCCGGATGGCTCTCTCCTGCTCACCGTCTCCGGACGCGGTGGGAAGCAGGTAGCCGTCCGGGACGTCGCCGGCTCGACCGAGACGGTCCTGGTGACCGAGCCGCCTGAGGCCGCCCCGTCGGACCTCGCAGGTGAGGTCCTGACCTGGGCTCAGAACGACACGGTCCTCGTCAACGGGTCCCGACACGGCCGCGGGACGCTCATCGTCCTCCACCGAGGAGACTAGGGCGCGCCCTGGCTCCGACGACATCTAGGCCTCCGGTCGCTGGTTGAGCGATCGCCATGTGGCAGGGGCGGCGACCAGACGCCGTACGCACGGCGATCAGAGAGCGGGGTCAGACCCCGCTGTGGAGCCCGATGCGCTGACCGTTGACCACGCGCGCGGCATCGGTGAAGAGGTAGCGGATGGCGGCCGAGATCTCGGCCGGCGTCGTGGCGTAGGCCTGCTCAGAGCCGCTTTCCCCCGCCGAGGTGTCGATGGCCCGCACACGCACGACGTTGACCGTCACGCCTGTGCCTGCCACCTCCTGGGACAGAGCCGCGAAGAGTGTCTCCTGCGCCGCCTTGCCCACGCCATAGGCGCTCATGCCGGCATCCGGGTTCGCGGCCATGGGCGAGGTGACCGCGGCGATGCGCCCGAAGCCGGCCTCGACCATGCGCGGCGCCAGATCTCGCACCATGTTGAGCGACGTCCAGAAGTGCTGGTCGAGCATGTCCGCGTACGGCTCGTCGGGTGAACGACCCACGTGCATGCCGCCGGTCCAGCCGCCGACGAGGTGGGCCAGCGCGTCGACACGCCCGAAGCGCTCGTAGGCGGTATCGATGGCGGCCACGGCCGCCAGCCGGTCGCGCAGGTTGGCCCTGATGGTCGCGACCGTCTCGGGCACGAGCCCGAGGTCCGCCACCAGCGCGGCCAGGCGCTCCGCTGACGATCCCACCAGCACGAGGTCCCAGCCCTCCGTGGCGAGGTCGCGCACCAGCACCCGGCCCAGGCCACCCGTGGCGCCGGTGACCATGGCTACACGTCGCTCGCTCATGCTCGCACCTCCAACCGATCCATCGCTTCGATAGCCTCGATGGCCTCCGGATCCATGCCCTCCACCACCGGCCGGTCGATCTGCTCGAGCAGATGCTCGCGCCCTTCGACGTCGATGAGGTGGCCCGAACGCAGGGCCTTGGTCTCGAGATAGGCCTTGTTGTATTCGTTGGCGGGGATGAGGTGCGGCACGCGACCGGTCACGTTCACGCCGAGTTCGCGCAGCCCGTCCACCTTCTTCGGGTTGTTGGTCATGAGCTGGATCGACTTGACCTGGAGCAGGCCCAGCATGTGAGCGGCGATGCTGTAGTCGCGCTCGTCGTCGCGGAAGCCCAGGGCCAGGTTGGCGTCGACCGTGTCGAGGCCCTCATCCTGCAGCCCATAGGCCCGGAGCTTGTTGAGCAGGCCGATACCCCGGCCCTCCTGGCGCAGGTACAGGACCATGCCGGTCTCGTGCTCGTTGATGGTGAGCAGCGCCGAGGTGAGCTGGTCGCGACAGTCGCAGCGGAGCGAGCCCAGCGCGTCACCGGTGAGGCACTCGCTGTGCAGCCGGACGGGCACATCTTCTCGGCCGAACGGGTCGCCCTTGACGATGGCCACGTGGTCCTTGCCGTCGCGGTCGTTCCAGAAGCCGACGATATGGAAGGTGCCGAACTTGGTGGGCAGGTCCGCAACCGCAGCGATCCTGACACAGACGTGGTCTCGCCCCACGCCCTCGCATTCGTGATCGGCCGTCGAGGCGACGAGCTGGTCGTAGGTGAGGTGCCGGATCCCCGGCTCCTGGTGCATGTCCATCGCCACAATGTATGACAAGTGCGCTCACATCTCTGTGACGGGCCGCCTGCCAGGCGCAGCCCAGCGGGCCAGCCGTGCGCGGCCGGTGCGCGGCCGGCCACAGAGGCAGTCGCCGTTGCGCATCAGCCAGCCGTACGCGACCGGCCACAGACGTAGCCGACGGCCAGTCTTAACGCGGCCAGCCGTGCGCGGCCAGACGCAGCCGGCGGCCAGTCGTGCGCGGCCAGACGCAGCCGGCGGCCAGTCGTACGCGACAGCCAGCCGAATGCGGCCGGCCAGGGACGCAGCCGGCCGGTTCTTCGCAACCATTCGACAAGGATCGCCGGACCAGCGATCCTGGCGCCCGGTCAGGGGGCGGAGCTTGGGCCGCGTCCCGTCCCCACGCACGAAGTAGGACATTCGCGGCTGCACGAGGGGGCATGACGTGGCGGTCCGGCGCGGCTCCCTTGCTGCTGGCACCCAGTTGTCCGGCGTTCGGATCGGCCGCCTACGATGATTGCGAAGAACCGGCTCTCCCAGACCGCGTTCGGTCAAGAGGCCGGTCGCACAGCCCGCGTCGATGCCCGTCCGCCTCAACCACTGGCGAGAGCCGCAACACCTGTTGTCCATGACGAAATCCCCTTGACCAACCAGTAGCGAGGCGGACAATCGCGTTGCCATGACAGGTCAGAGGGGGGCCTCGGGATCGGGTCAGCGAGGGGCGCTCGCGACCGGCCTGCGCACGCTGGAGCTGCTCGTCTCGGCGCACAGTCCCCTGGGCGTGACCGAGATCGCCGAGCAGCTCGACCTCGACAAGGCCAACGCCCATCGCACGCTGGCGGCCCTCATCCGCCTTGGCTACGTCGAGCAAGACGCGGCCACGCGCCGCTACAGCGCCACCCTCAAGGTGGTCGAGCTGGCGCGGTCGGTGCTCGACTCACGCGACCTGACCGTCGTAGCCGCGCCGCACCTGAAGTCCCTCTGGGCCGCCTCGGGGGAGAACACCCACCTGGCTGTGCTGGCCGGCGACCACGTGGTCTACGTCTCCAACCTCAACGGCACCACGCTGCTGTCAGCCAACACGGCCATCGGCCAGTCCGGTCCCCTGCACTGCACGGCCACCGGCAAGTCGATCGTGGCCAACCTGCCGCGAGGGACCGTGGAGGGGCTCATCAAGTCGCTCACGTTCGAAGCATTCACCCCACGCACGCTGACCGACCCGGCGGCCCTCGAGAAGGAACTGGCGCAGATCAGAGTCACGGGCTACGCGATGGACGACCGCGAGTACCACCCCGGCGTCCGCTGCGTGGCAGCACCGGTCTTCGGGATCGGTGGCGTTATGGCCTCGCTCGGCATCTCCGCCCCAGCCGATCGACTCGACAACGACCGGCTGCGCGTGATCGCGCCGCTGGTGGTCGACACTGCCGGACGCGTCAGCCGAGAGCTGGGTGGTCCCACCACGAGGATGGCTTCATGAGCAACCTGCGCACGGGCGGACAGGTCATCGCCGACCACCTGGCAGCCAACGACGTCCCGTACGTGGCCGGGATCCCGGGACATGGCTGCCTGCCCATGATCGACGCCTTCGTGGGCCTCGAGCAGCCGACCTTCCTGCAGGTCCGCCACGAGCAGTCAGCGGCCCACATCGCGGACGCCTACTTCCGCGTGGCCCGCCGGCCCATGGCCGTGATGACCTCCATCGGCCCCGGTGCGGTCAACACCGCCGTGGGCATCGCTACCGCCTACGTCGACTCGTCGTCGATGCTGGTCTTCACCGGCGATGTCCACACCTACATGTTCGGCCGCGGCGTGCTGCAGGAGATCGACCGCAAGGCCTGGGCAGACCTGTCCACGCTGTTCGAGCCGGTGACCAAGCGCCAGTGGCAGGTCACGCGCGTCGACCAGCTCGCGCGCATCATGCCCCAGGCCTATGCGCTGGCCGCCGGCGGACGACCGGGGCCGGTGCTCATCTCGGTGCCCATGGACGTCCAGGCGGACGCCGCCGATGTGCCCGAGGCCCGGCCCATCGAGCTGCCTGAACCGCCCGCGCCGGCTGCGGCCGCCGTATCCCAGATCAGAACGGCGCTGGCCGACGCCAAGCGCCCGGTCCTCCTTGCCGGCGGAGGCGTCGTCCAAAGCGGCGCCACCGCACGGTTCCGCCAGATCGCGGAGCACCTGGGCCTGCCGGTCGTGGCCACGTACCAGGCCAAGGGTGTGCTGCCGGAGGACCACCCGCTCTACGGCCGCTATCCCGGCAGCAAGGGCACCGACACCGGCAACGCCCTCTGTCGCGAGGCGGACGTCATCCTCGCCGTCGGTTGTCGCTTCGCCGATGAGGCGGCCTCCTCGTACGTGCCCGGAGTGACCTTCTCCATCCCGCCCACGAAGCTCTACCAAGTCGATATCGACGAATACGAGATCGGCAAGAACTACCCCGTGGAGCTGGGCGTGCTGGCCGACGCCAACGCCTTCTGCGAGGCGCTCTGGCGCGAGGTCGAGGCCGATCCGGCCGCTACCGAGAAGCGGCTCTACTGGGAGGGCAAGGTGGCCGAGCTGGTCGTGCCCTGGAACAAGAAGCTCGATCCCGGCCGCACCGACCGCTCCCTCCCGCTGCGCATCAGCGCCGTGCTCGACATCGTCCACGACGCCGTCCCGCCGGACACCATCGTGCTTACCGGCGCCGGCCACAGCCAGGCCCAGTTCCTGCAGGAGTACACCGTCAACGACGCCTCGCAGGTCATCTCGCCCAACGGCTTCAGCACCATGGGCTTCACCGTTCCGGGTGCCATCGGTGCCAAGCTGGCGGCGCCCGAACGGCCGGTGCTCGGCTTCGCCGGTGATGGCGACTTCCTGATGACGGTGCAGGAGCTGGCCATGGCCGCGCAGTACGACCTCGACGTCGTCTACGTTGTGGTCGACAACGCTGGCTGGCAGTCCATCCGCGATCTGCAGCTGGACGTCTACGGCAAGGAACGCGGGTTCGCCGCCGAGTTCCGCGATGCCACGGGCGAGTCCATCACACCCGACCTGGTCACGGTCGCTCGAGGGTTCGGGGTCCAGTCAGAGCAGGCGACCGACGAGCGGGCGCTCACGGGCGCGATCGGAAGGGCGCTCGCCTCAGGCGGGCCGACGGTCATCGTCGTTCCCGTCCGACGCGAGTTCCCGGAGTCCGCCGGCCCCGTCAGCGGGTGG